>NZ_SFBO01000101.1:0-48882 GCF_007095705.1 Microcystis sp. Msp_OC_L_20101000_S702 | reverse complement strand
CCTTTTTTCTTAGCATAATCTGATAGTTTCATGTGAACTGCAATGTAAACTTGTACTAACCATATTAGCAGTTGTTTGCAGTCATTTGCATATATTTTTTACAAAACTTTACAATACTGTGGAATTCATCGCGGATCCAACAAAAATGAGTAGCATCTTGTTCTTCTAGGGGTAAATGGGGATAAACACCGGCATGAACCAGCCAAATATCGCCTAAATCGAGGTAAAGAGGCAAGGTTTTCAGCCAATCGATGTGATCTTGCGGTATTTTGTGGTTATAGCTCACGAGAGTAGCATGACCGCCACTATAAAGCCAAGCCGGCAACATTTCCCCCATCATTCCTTGGCTGCCCAATACTTCTAGCAGCATCTGTTCATGATTGCCTAATAGACAACCATAGCGGTGTTGACGGACAAATTCAACCACTTCGGCGCTATTAAGACCACGATCAATTAAATCGCCCAAGAAATAAACCGTTTCCTTTTCTTGAGGCGCGATTGCTTCCATTAGCTGCAAAAGAGCATCGTATTGACCGTGAACGTCACCGATGATGATTCGACGGGAGGACATGGTGGTAGAAGTTGGGTATCTGTGTTATTGTCCCCGGAGCGGGACTAACTCTAATATGCGCTCCGGCGCTCCCCACTTCCCCACCGCCAATCCCTCTAAATGTTAAGTTAAGTATCGAAGAGCGTCCGTTTCATCACCTAGTAGTAATATAATCACTGAGTTATCAACTTTGATCCTTGAGTATGACTGCATTCACCACAACCCCCACCCTTGCTAATTTGCCCGCCAGTGACAGCCGTAGCCGTGTCAGTGAATTTATGAAATCCCTACAGGATGAAATTTGTCGGGGATTAGAAGAAGTGGATGGACAAGCAAAATTTATCGAAGATAGTTGGCAACGGCCCGAAGGTGGCGGCGGACGTTCGCGAGTTTTGCGGGAAGGGGCAATTTTTGAACAAGCAGGGGTGAATTTTTCGGAAGTTTGGGGGAAAGAATTACCTCCTAGCATTGCCAAACAACGGCCCGAGGCTGCCGGTCATCAATTTTACGCCACGGGAACCTCGATGGTTTTGCATCCTCGCAATCCTTATATTCCTACGGTTCACCTCAATTATCGCTATTTTGAAGCCGGTCCAGTTTGGTGGTTTGGCGGTGGTGCCGATTTAACTCCCTACTATGGCTTTGAAGAAGATGCTAGTCATTTTCACCGCACTTTTAAACAGGTTTGCGACCAACATCATCCCGAATATTATCCCGTTTTTAAACGCTGGTGTGATGAATATTTTTATCTCAATCATCGTCAGGAAGCCAGAGGCATCGGTGGGATTTTCTTTGATTACCAAGACGGTTTAGACCCTCTCTATCGCGGTCCTTTTGCCGAAAGTGATGCCGCTATCTATTCAGAAAAATTATCTCCCCAACAACCGCGCAACTGGGAAGAAATTTTTAGTTTCATTAATGACTGTGGCCGAGCTTTTCTACCCGCTTACGTTCCCATTGTCCAGAAACGGCACTCGACGGAATACGGTGACAGAGAACGTCAGTTTCAACTCTATCGTCGCGGTCGTTATGTAGAATTTAATTTAGTTTATGATCGTGGCACAATTTTTGGACTGCAAACTAACGGTCGTACCGAATCAATTTTGATGTCTTTACCTCCTTTAGTTCGTTGGGAATACTGTTATCAACCTGCACCAAACACCCCAGAAGCAAAACTCTATGATGTCTTCCTAAAACCACAAGATTGGGTTAATTGGCAAGGTTAAATCAGTTATCAGTTATCAGTTATCAGTTATCAGATTTGAGTTTTAAGTGGGCATTATGTATTAAGTGAGCAGTATTAAATAGCAGTTTCCTACTGTCTTTTTGCTGTTTAATGTTTACTGATCACTGTTTACTGATCACTGAAAATACTTCCCACACCCTTGTCAAGTAAATAAATCTAAAAATTTTGGCTAATTTTTGGACACCTCTCCATACTCGTCTGGAAACCACAGTCAAAAAGGGACAATTACTACCTAAAAATGCGTCTCTATTAGTGGCATTGTCGGCGGGTCAGGATTCCCTCTGTTTAGGTCAATTATTGCTGGATTTGCGCTCTCGTTGGGGTTGGCAACTAGCGATCGCTCACTGTGATCACCGTTGGTCTTACGACCGAGGATTAGTGGCTCATGTGCGGAAAATCGCCGAAATTTGGCAATTACCTGTTTATATTACCACCGCACCCCCCATGGCGGAAACGGAAGCCAAGGCCCGACAATGGCGTTATCAAGCTTTACAAACAATCGCCCAAGAACAGGGTTTTAATTATCTTCTCACGGCACACACGAGGAGCGATCGAGCGGAAACTTTTCTTTATAATCTCACGCGCGGGGCGGGTAGTGATGGACTTTCTGCCTTAACTTGGTGGACAAGTTTAACCCCGGATATTTTTTTAGTCCGTCCCCTCTTAAATGTCACTCGCGGGGAAACTTTCGCTTTTTGTCAAAGTCGAGAATTACCGATCTGGTACGATCGAGCTAATGAAAATTTACGCTATGCTCGCAATCGCATCCGTCGGGAATTATTACCCTACCTGCAAACTAATTTAAATCCCCAAATTGAAAAACATCTCGCCCAAACTGCTGAAATTTTGGAAGCAGAAAGCGATTATTTAGATAGTATTGCCCGGGATATTTTTCGTCAGGTTATCGATCTAGATCAACAAAGACTCGATCGCTCCCCTTTACAAATTCTACCTCTAGCGATACAAAGACGAGTGATTCGTTTATTTTTAGCTCAATATTTACCCTCATCCCCTAATTTTGCCGAAGTTGAGTCAGTGGTTAATCTCATTACTGGTGTTAATCGCGATGCCACTTCTTCCTTAACCGGCAAAATTCAGGTAGAAGTACAACAAAATTGGCTACATATCAGTTATCAGTGATCAGTTATCAGATTACAGTTTTAAGTGGACAGTGTTAATAGTAATACAATTAAACTAAAAATAAAATTGGCGGGGCATAATGAGCGAAACTAAAGTAATTAATCGAGAAAATTTACTGGTAAATCTCCGGCAACAACTGCGAGCCGGACAACAGGAATTAGCCGATTGGCAAGGGGGAAAAATGGCCATTTCTGCGGTGCCGGGGGCAGGAAAATCCCACAGTTTGGCCGTAGCTGCTGCCATGGTTATTGCTCGTGAGCAACTTCATGCTAAAAAACAGTTAATTATTGTCACCTACACGCGCTCGGCTGCCGCTAGTATTAAAGCTAAAATTAAACAACGCTTGCAAGATTTACAACTTTCTGCCCAAGGGTTCAGCGTTCAAACTCTGCATGGACTGGCCCTACAATTGGCCCGTCGTTATCCCGAATTATCGGGATTAGACCTCGAATCTTCTACCTTAGTTATTCCGACTCCTAGCCACAGAATTATTAGAAACTCGGTGGAAAAATGGCTAATTGCTGACCCAATTCGTTATCAAAAGTTATTAGAAGGAGTAGAATTTGATGGGGAAGAAACAGAAAGATTACGCCGTCAATCGGTGCTGAGAACCGAAATTTTACCTAGTCTTGCTTATGCGGCCATTCATGAGCTAAAAAGTTCGGGATTATCACCGCAGCAAGTCTGGGAATTAAGCCACTATAGCGACGATAATTATCAAATTCTCGCTATTGCTAGTGGTTTGTACCAACAGTATGAAATCCTGATGCGTCAGAAAAACTATATAGATTATGATGACATGATTTTAGGAGCCTTGCGAGTATTAGAGGAAGAAAAAATTCGCCGACAATGGCAAAAATCTGTCTTTGGAGTTTTTGAAGATGAGGCACAGGATTCTAGTCCTCTCCAAGAAAAACTAATTACTATTTTAGCAAAAAATAATGACGAGGAAATACCTAATTTAATTCGCGTCGGCGATCCCAATCAAGCCATTAATTCTACCTTTACCCCCGCCGATCCTGTTTACTTTAATTGGTTTTGTGAAAGTTGTCAAAGCGAAGGCAATTTATCGACTATGAACCAAGCAGGTCGCAGCAATACTAAAATTATTGAAGCTGCTAATTTAGTTTTACAATGGGTCGATCGAGATTGGAAACAGGGAAAAGATAATCATAAAGTTACCGAGGCTCCTTTTCGGGTTCAAGCGATTCTTCCCGTCAGCGCTGAAGATCCCCAACCTAATCCAGTTAAGGAGGGAAAAGGATTAGAAATTTATCAACCCGATGATATTTATCAAACAGTAGAATTAATTGAAAAACGTCTAGTTAAATTACTCCAAGAAAATCCTCAACATAATGCCGCTATCCTCGTTAGAGAAAATCGACAAGGACACTTTTTTGCTCAAAAATTTGCCCATTTTTATAAAAGTTATCAAATCAGAATTTTTGAAGCTAATGAGATCGAGCGCTTTTCCCAAATTCCCGCCGAAATGCTGAAACTATTGGCTTTTGTCGAACGTCCCCACTCTCCCGATTATCTCAAAGCGGCCTTAGAAGTGCTACAGTTGAGGGGTTTAATTACTGCCCAAGACTTAAATCCTTTAGTTACCTATCCCGAACAGTTTCTCTATCCCACTCCCCTCGATCCTGAACTGAAATCTAACGAAAAAATCGCCCGTCGTTATTGTTGCAGTTTACTAAAAGCTAGATTAGAATTACCCCATTATCAACTCCTGTCTTTTTTCGCTATGACTCTCCAATATTCGGGGTCAGAATTAGCCACTTTGCAAAAATTAACTGCCCGTATTTATCAGGAAACTGCTGGTAATAGTTCTCTCAAAAATACAATTAACACCCTTAATGAAATTATCGCCTCTGAGCGCTTTGAAGGAGTGGAAGAAGATAACGATGATTGTTATACTCGTCCCGGACAACTGACGATTATTACTATGCACAAAGCCAAGGGTTTAGACTGGGATTATGTTTTTATTCCCTTTCTTCATGAAGATATTATTCCTGGCAAACCTTGGGTACCCAATGGGGCGAAATTTTTGGGAGATTTTACCCTCGCAGAAGTGGCACGAGCGCAAATTCGAGCAGCGGTTCATCAACGCTATTTAAACCCCGACAGCATACCAATTATTCCCCCACCTTTAAGCGCTTGGTTAGAAGCTGGACAACTTAAAAAAGCTGAAGAATACCGACTTTTGTATGTAGCGATGACGCGAGCAAAAAGACTTTTATGGATGTCGAGTGAAAAAAAAGCTCCCTTCCGTTGGAACACTTTTCGCGGAGATGAAAGTAGTCAATTACAGGATAAAAATCCCTGTCCTGTCTTTCCTGTTTTAATCAATGCTTTCCCCGATTCTTTCTGTGTTTAACTGTTGCTGCATCGTCCGCGGATAAAGAATTAGGAAGACAAACCACCAGAGGAGTATAGGAATAGATAGGAGTAGGGTTAACCAGAGACGCTGAGTTAAAAACCAACACCCAGCAATTAGGGTAATTCCTGTCAATAAAATCGACCAAGGTTGACACCAACGGGGTTTGTGGTCCCAAACGCTACTAGATTTCGAGTTAGACATTGGTTAAGGATCGGTAATTTACTAACTTGATTTTATAGTGATCGAGCTTAAAAAACGCTTGGGAAGACCGAAAGAGTCAAAAATTACTCGATTTACTTATTTAAAAATAACTTCCCCCAATCATAGCCGCTAATAAAATAAAACCGACCCAAACATTTTGACCGAACATTTGACCATAAACTGGTTTGGGTAAATCCGATTGACGTAACAACCAGTATTGACGCAACCAAGCAATCGCCGCTAGAACCAACCCTAGCCAAAAAAAGGCTGATAACTGCATTTTTTGCCCCTCCCAAGCCAATAAACCTACTGTTATGGCAAAAAAGACCCCCACGGCTTCCGGGGCGTATTTGCCGAAAAATATGGCACTAGAGTTAATACCAACCTTGAGATCATCCTCTCGATCGGACAGAGCATAAATTGTATCAAATGCCAATGTCCAAAAAATCACCGCTCCCCATAATATAAATGTATTACTATTTAACGACCCAGTGACGGCACTCCAACAGATTAAAACCGCAAAACCCCAAGCGAGAGAAAGAACCAATTGGGGTACAGGAAAAAAACGCTTGGCGAGAGGATAGCAGATAATCAAGGGAACGGCGGCCACACATAGGCAAAAACTCAGGAAATTGAGATATAAAGCTAAAATTGCGGCACAAAAGAAAGCAATTAGAGCGATAATCAAACCAACCTTGATCGATAAAGCTCTGGCCGCTAAAGGACGGTTACGAGTGCGATCGACTTGTGGATCGATATCCCGATCCCAAAGATCGTTAACCACACAGCCGGCGGCGCTAGTGGCCAAAGTTCCCAAAACGATCACCCCGATCAAGGGTAGCGGTGGCACCCCGTCTGCCGCCAAAAATACCGCCCATAAAGCGGGAATCATCAAAATTAACCTACCGGCGGGTTTATCCCAGCGCAAGAGGCGAATAATCGTCATCCAAGTGGGTTCTAGATCGGGTTGGGATATAGTCATAATTTCTCGTAAAAAGTAGAAACTAGGAGTTAAGGGGATGTGGGGTGTGGGGTGTGGGGTTTTGGGGAGAAAATTAATTAATTTTGGCCAGTAGCTGCCTTTTGCCTTTTGCCTTTTGCCTTTCCTAACCAAGAAGTTAATTTTGCACGACTACTTACTTAACGTGATTACCAGCCCCAACTATTGGGAACGCCTTTAAATGGACCAACCACATCGGAGGTTATCCATCCCCCGTAAAAGTTGCCAGGCTGCGGTTGTACTAATTCCCCATCGGCATAACAAGCGCTCATTTTGGCGGGATAAAAAGCCAGATAATTCTTAATTGCTTGAAACTCTGGTGTTGGATCCGGATAATACCAAGCGACGTTAATTGCCTGTTGATCCCCAACGGTGATATTGTAATATCCCGCTAGACCTTTCCACTCACAAAAAGACTTTTCTGCTGTGGCTTGCAGGTATTCCATTTTAATATCTTGGGGCGGTAGATAATAAACTGGAGGATGACTGGTTTCTAGAACTCGATAACTGCTTTTAGTATCGGCAATTATCACCCCATTAAAGATAATTTTTAGGTGTTTAGGCGATAATTCTAGGCGCGGGGGACGAGGATAATCCCAGACGGATTCCTGTCCTGCTTTTGCTGGTATCGGTTGGGGACGAAACATAATTTTTCTTATATTATTCTCCGAGTCAGTATTCTCTGAGTCATTTCACCGTTTACTGATTACTGATTACTGATTGGGTGCATCTCCTATTGGTGACTTTCTCTGACATATAGGTGAGCAGCAGAAGTCATTTAAAGAGGGCGAATGCAATTCGCCCCTACAATAATAATATTATCGCACCAATGGTAGGGGCGCATCGCGTGCGCCCAAATGTAGTATAGATATTTCTACAAAATTGAGATGCACCCGATTACTTTTCACTGTTTACTGTTTACTGATCACTGAAAAGAGTTTTCTCAGGGTTTCCACTCGTTCTCGATTGACATTTAAATCCGATTCTCCTAACCGGGAGGCCGAGCGAACATCGATCGCATTTTTGCTAGGATTGAGAGAAAATTCCACATCATCGACAAATCCCATCCATTGACTGCTAAATTCGGCGTAGAGATAGTTACTATCTTGGTTAATAATTTTAGTTCTCGGTTGGGAGGCGATAATTTTAGCTAATTGCTCGATCGCTTTTTCACCGCTACCCTGATAACTAAGGGGTTCGATCGCATGAGCCTGATCCTGACTCTGACTACTAACACAATTAGGAGTGACCGGACAAGGGGCCAGTTTACCTTCCCTGACTCCCAAATAATCGGGACGATTACTGGCGAATAAACTGACGCTATCGGGAGCGATTAACCTAATTCCTAGCCAAATGAGCAGTATTCCTAGAAAAATAAACGGGGTTAGCCGGAAAGATTTTTTCACCGTGTCAGAAGTTTCAGTCATGCTAGTCTTACAGAATCACTTCAATTAACTTAACATTGATAGGTGTGACAATATCAGGAGATAGAATAAGATGTTTCTCGATGAATTACAACCCGTTGTTAAAGAACTGATTCAACAACCGATCGCTTTTTTCGGTGGTTTTGCCTCTGGATTACTGCGCTTGAAACTTTCGGACGATCCCCTCAAAAAATGGTTAGAAGAGCAGGGATTAGTCAGTTTTAACGACAATAATCAGGATAACGGCAACAGTCCCCAGTCGATCTCGATCGATTAGGAATCAGGGGTTCGCTGTTGGGGGTGAGGGTATTCTCCCATCCCCAAAACCCCCCGCTTACCACCCCATCAGCTTAACTTGTTGCTGAAAGTAGATAAATTTCCTCAGCTACTCGTTTTAATCTTCTTAATTGCGCTTCCATATCCTTTTTAGTCCATTTGGCGGCGAATTGCTGGAATCCCCACCCCACAACCGGATTAGGAATCGCAAACTCAAAACGATTGATTAAACAAGTGCCGTCATCATTGGGTTGACATTCCCAGCGATCGCAACCGCGAAAAAAGCCTTCAAATTGCCAGACAATTAATCCCGGTTCCCTCTCAATCACCGTACTTTTCAGCGTTGGCTGAATTAGGGGAATTTGAATCAAAAAACGACTTCTCCCACCGATATCGGTCTTCCAATCGCCGATAGGTTCACAAACTAACACCGGATTCAACCAACGACGCATTAACTCTAAATCCGTGATACAACGCTCCACCGTCGTGGCACTAGCTTTAATCTGAATTGATTGTTCAAATACTTGACAAGATGACATTGATCTGCTTATAAATTACTGGCTGAGAATTATCGGTAGTCGGACAAAAATAAAGTTAACTGTGCAGACAAGGCAACAGTAAGGGTTTCGGCCTTGGTTACATTTCTTAACATAGTCTTGTTTATAGCCTTTCTCATCAAGATGAAGTGTAACCTAATTTGCTATGGACGACCGGCGATCGACTCCCCAAAACGAAAACTTCCTACCTCACCATTAAGATAACTGCAAGCTCACTTTTTCACTAGCTTGAGCAACTCTCGAAAACGTTGGCGTAATCTCTCGATATTAACTGATAATAACATTGGTATCGAGAACAAAGCGTCTAGTCATCGCGTCTTCATCGGCCCGCGCCCTGTAGGGGCGAAGCATTCGGGCAGTAACCTATCGGTGAAACCGGAGATTTTCTATCCGAATGCTTCGCCCCTACTTTTTCAGCAAACCCTAAACACTTCCTGAGCGTTAGTAGCAATCTCGGCCCGTCGAGCTTCGATTCGGCGCTTGCGGATTAACTCACAAGTATGGAAGCCGTGATAAATTCTATGGAACACAAACAACACGAAAACCTATTTGCCTTGTCATATAATCATGTCTGTGCAATCTATTATTTTTGCCGATAAAAATTAAAAAATCCCGACTACAATGCCCCCTATGTGAATGATTAATTGAACAATTAAAACGCCTTAAAATAAAAACATTGCTTGGCTCAATAAATGCTGAACCATCAGTGGGATAGGCAGGATCAGGATTAGGTGAACTGAACGGACTAATATTTTTAGGTTTAGGCTCAAAAAGATATCTATTTCCATCCGAATAATTATCTTGACACCATTCATAAACAATATTATACATATCATTAGTAGTGCTTTCTCCGTTAAGAGCATAAACCCATTGCACTTCACTAGGCAGTTGATAGCTCTTTCCTGTTTTCTCTGACAATTTACCGCAAAATTCCTGAGCATTATCCCATGTAACTTGTTCTACTGGATGATTACTATCTCCTCTAAAATAAGAAGGGTTGTAAAACATAATAGACTCATATTGAGCCTGAGTAATCGGGTACTTACTCATCCAAAACCCCTTTAGTTTAACAACAGTGGGTTTATCGCCAAACAAAATAAAATCACCTGGGGGGATCGCAATCATTTCTAATTCAATTCTGTTGCGTAAAACTTCTGTAAAATTCTCCGTAATATTAGGCATACTAGATCTTAACTTCTCCTCCACAACCATCGGCTCCCCCAGCGCCGGTAAGTGGGGAATATTACCAAAACGATTCAATAATTGCCAACCTGCCAAAAGACTATTAATCCCCGCGCTTTGACTAGCATTAATCCCGTCCGCATCTTTAACCTTCTCTAGTAGCAACTTCAAAGACTCTAAAAACGGCTTATCTTCTTGATAAATGATCCGTTTCAAAAGCTGACAATCAGCGTCATTATCCAGATCAAAAATCTTGTCCGATGGGGCATCATTAGCCCGTAACCAATCGGAAAACGCCTTATTACCCTGCTCTAAAGCCAAATACTGATACTCACTCGGTAAATTAGCCAAAGATAACGCCAACTTCATGCGGATTTCAGGCAAACAAGAGGGAGCATCCGATTTTAAAGTATCGTAAAATTGCCCGTAAGCTTTGACCACGGTTGAAATTCCCATCTGCCAAAACTCCGACGTTAAAAAAGAATGATTCTTGTACTTTTCCAACAAATAGGGAATCAAGCTCGGTAACAAAGGTGTATTTTCCCAAGAATTTCCTAAAAAGAGAATATCCGCATAAAGTCCAATGACTAAACAGTGCCATACTGCCAAATACTCATAAAAACTCTTGTAATCTTGGTCGGTGATTTTATACTCTTTGCCGATTGGCAAGTTAGAAGTATCAATGCCATGCTTTTCTAACTCTTCTTTTTCTGCCAATTCTCTGTAGAAAATTTGTAAATTTTCTTCGTTCACTCCGCCCATATTTTTAATATAAGCTTCATCCTTACCCAGAGCTTGTAACTTCTGGCGAGTCACTTCCCACTCCAAAGCCCTTTTTTTCGCTGAATTATTCAGTAAATCAGCAACAGATTGACCAGATAAAATCGTCGCTTGTGTGTAAGAAACATCGCCCCCCGACCAATAACCCGCACGAAAATTGAGTTCCCCCAAGGGAATTTCAGACTCTAAAACTAAAATAGGAATACTTTTTAATTGTGCATGAAGCGCTTGCAGAGCCGACCCCCCGCCCCGTTTATTGGATTCCCAAGCTTTATCTAATAACTGGACAGGATATTGCTTACTATTCAAATAACCCTGATGAAGAAATTGCTCAATTTCCTTAGACAAAAACCCTTCATAACTAGCTTGATAGGGTTTGCCTGAACTGGGATCGTAATCTAAGCTAGGGGGTGCAAGTAGCACTTTTAAAGGCATTATGCCATGAGCGAAAGAATTTTCCAGTAAATCAGATGCTAAATTGGCGATAGGCGATTTATCTTCCCTAAGCCTTTCCCGCATTTGTATTAAAGCATTTTGATGCTGAATTTTGGTCAAATCACGCTGAAAATCTTGCTGTAACTGCAAAATATCATACTGAATCTTCTTTTCCTGCTCAAAACGCCATTTTTGAAAATCCAGATTTTTTTGATTAATCGCAAAGTTAACCTGCGCCCGAAAAGCCTCAATTTCCTTCGCTCTTTCGTGGTTAAGTTCAGCTAATTCTCTTTGAAATTCTTGATTTTCTCTTTGTTGCAATACGGAAAATTTTAATTGATTATATTGCAATTCTGCGGAATGCTTTCTACTTAATCGAGCAATTTCTTCGGAAGAATCCCGATTTAGCCGACTGATACTTTCAGAAGATTTACGATTTTCTGATGCTGACCAAGCATTATTTCCACTCGATACCAGCGCACTAAAAGCTGCACCACCGGCATAAATTAAGGCATCAGCAGCTATCTTATCTAAGGGCATATTTTAAAATTCTCCACAATAAGTTAATGATAATTACTTTTGAGCAAATACGAGATTTTTCAAGGCTGAAACTTAAACTTTTTTCGCCTGTTCCCTTAACTTTTGAGCTTCCGCCTGATATTTCTCAGATTCAGCCATCGCATTTTGGGCTTCTTTCCCATGACTAGAGGCATCTGACTGGTTTTTATGCTCACGATGCCAATCGGCTTCTTTACTGTGACTCTGAGAACTACTTAAACTATCATTAGCTTTTTTCTCTAGTTCATTGGCTTTACTTAATAACTCAGAAGCCGTCTCAGAACCAGATCGCTGTGAAAGATGATCCCAATGGGAAGTATGATCTGCGTGGGAATATTGATGGTCTGGGAAACTGTTAGCATGATGAAGGTGATAATCTGCTAAGTGCTGGTTCTCAAAACCTTGAGCAAAATGAGAAGGATGATCAACTTGAGAATATTGATGGTCTAATAAACCATTAGCGTGATGGGGTTGATAATCTGCTAAACCCTGATGCTCAAAAGCATTATGGATATGATGAGGCTCATAAATGCTGATATTAGATGGGACAAAGGGATCGTGGTGAACTCCCAAATTAGGGTCGCTTAACAAATCTTGGTGGTCGTGCAAATCCAGCGACGAATCCGCATGAGTATGTAAAGTGTGGGTAGTATCGGACTGATGAAGGTTATGATCAAAGGCTGGTAGATCCATGATGATATCTTGTCAGTGGAGGAATGAGTATTTATTTAGGCTAGGGAATAACTTGATCCAGATAAATTACCCCAATCCTAGCATATTTATTTTAGTCGAAGCCATCGGATTAGTGCAATGCGATCGCCATTTATCAAAGGATCGCCAAGTAATACTAAATCCAGTTATTAAAGACTAATTATTTAGGATTTGCTGAAAAACTTTTTGCCGCAAACCCTAACTATAGGCTCAAGCTCACTTTTTCACCAACTTGACAAATTCTCGAAAACGTTGGCGTAATCTCTCAATATTAGCCGATTTCCCGCCATAACGCCAATCAACGTAGGCGCGAGCAATCTCCTCGATAATATTCGCCACTGGCGGCGGTTGGACGCGGCGGGCGGCGGTGGCGTATTCTAAAGGGGTTTGAGCGGGATGTTTGCCATAACCGGCTTCTGTTAAGATTCCTAACATTTGCTGGTATAAACGCTCGATTGGTGGTAGTTTTGCTAACTTGCGACTCCTACGCCAACGATGGAACTGTCGCCATCCTAACCAACTAGCGTAGGCGAAGACGACCCCGACTAAACCGCCGAGAATTCCCCCGAAAAGACTGCCAGAAATAAAGCGCCATAACCAGGTCAATAACTGACCGATAGTAACGATAACATTTTCCCAAATCAGACCGAGAAAACCCGTGACTGGAGAGGGCAACCATCCGGCTACCCATTGCCAAAATTGCTTGAGGACGCTAAAAGGTTCCGCTTCCTCAAAGGATGGGGGAATTAATTCGTGGCCCGGGATAGGATCGAAAGTGTACCAACCGTAACCCGGGAAAAACACCTCTGTGATGGCGTAAGCGTCCGTATTTTGGACAACATAAAAGCCAGTGAAAGGATTAAACTGGCCAGGGGCAAAACCGGTGGCTAATCGGGCAGGAATACCGATCGAGCGTAACATAATCGTTAACACGGTGGAAAAATGATCGGCGTAACCCCCCTGAAAACGAAACAAAAAGGCCGAGACTAAATCCTCATTTTCGGCTAAAAAGGGCAAATCGGTTTTTAATTCGTAGTTTTGCTTCAATGCTTGGGCCAAATATAGGGCCTTCTCGTAGGGAGAGGTTAAAGGTGTGGGAGATTTGGCCAGCAATTCCTCGGTTTTTCGGCGGACTTTCGGGGCAATTTCGGCAGGAATTTGTAAATAATAGTTGAGAATAGACTTAGGGTAGGTTTCTGGGGCCGATCGCAGTTGGCTGCGATTGCGTTCCGGCACTTGTGAGATTACAGTATAAGTTAGCCCTTCTGCTAATCTTCCCGGCGACCTTAAGCTATTTTCTCGGTCCAGAGATACCTGTCGAGTGGGAAAAAAGAGAAACTGGGGCGAAGTAAGAGCAGGGATAATATTCGGTAAACTGGAGACAATGCTGTAGGTTTGGACTACCTGATGGGTTTTGGCTTGGGTTGCGGGTAGCGGCACAAAAAAGCGATAGGACCAACTACTGCGATTTAAATCCTCTAATTCTTGATCTCGCGAGATTTGCCACCCTTGACCAGTATAGCGATCAAAGGCCATGGCGCGCCAGAATCCGGGGGCTTGAGAATGTACCCGCATGACTGTCTGGGGAGTCATACTTCCTCGCAAATTTTGGTTAATTTGGCTGTTAAAACCGTAATAAAAGGTAGAATCTAACTGTCCTGACCCTGTAGTGGGACTATTACCGCCATTTACGCCACCATTCCCCGTTTCACCCTCGCGCACATAGCCGGGGTTAACGATTTGTCGGTCTCCCTGTTCAAAACCCTGATTTTCCATACCTGCTGGACTATTGACGGGAAAAGATTGAATTTGATAACCCGGAAAACGCGGCATCAGAGCAAAAATTGTCAATCCCAAGAGGAGAATTGTCAGAAAGAAAATCCCAAAACGTTTGGGAGAAAGGGGGGAATTTTGCGGGGAAACTAATTTTTTTGTGGCTAGATGCGGGGGTTTCCTTGAGAAGAAAGGGAGACTCTGATTGAGATTATCTAAACCTAAACGAGAACGATAGTCTAAAACTAGGGTAGGTAGGGATAAAAACAGAAAGAGGATTAACCAAGGCGCAAAAGCGAGGGTTTGGGAGATTGTCCCGGCGACTCCCAAGAGAATTAAACCGATGACCATAGAATACCCTAAATCTTTGCGTCGGGGCAGGTCAAAACTATGGAGAATTTGCAGTTGAATTAGTAATTGTGTTAGAGCAATACGACTATCCTGCATCGCAACGATATCACCCAAGAATAGCGCCAAAACTACTAACATTCCGATCGCTATACAAAATTTTGCCCCGATATTGCGCTTTTTCCTGCGTCGCCAACTCCAGATTCCGCCGATAATACTGAGAGGAACCGCCCAAAGACTGGTATAACTATCGGTAGCCACATCCGTGGCGATAATACCGACGATTACTAAAGCTTGCACCAGAATTCTTAAAATAATCGATTCCTCGGTTTCTGGTAGGGGAAAAGATTCTATCTTTTGCCAGAGGGTTTTTAAGGAAGGTCTTGGACGAGTGGCACTGCTAACCATAGGGTAAATTGGGAGAAGGACAAAGAAGTTAATTTTATGTTTCCCAGTTCTAATCTCGATCGCTCCATGGGGTAAAGTGTATTTTAGATGTCAGGAGATAGGAAAATAGGGAGATAGGGAGACGATAACTGATAACTGATAACTGATAATTGATAACTGATTACTGATTACTGACTACTGATAACTGATTACTGATAACTGATTACTGACCCATGATAGCCGTTACCAAGCCTGAAATTTTACCGTTACTTCATCCCCTGATTGGACAATTAGCCACAGCAATTCTGTCCCAGTGGGAAAATTATCTTGATTTGTCGCCCTTTGAGTTGCCGGAAGGTTTAGGCTATGTGGAGGGACGTTTAGAAGGGGAAAAATTGATTATCGAGAATCGCTGCTATCAAACTCCCCAGTTCCGCAAAATGCACCTAGAACTGGCTAAACTGGGCAATGGTTTGGATATACTTCACTGTGTCATGTTCCCCCGTCCAGAATATCCGCTGCCGATGTTCGGATGTGATATAGTCTCCGGCAAAGCGGGAATCAGTGCCGCTATTGTGGATCTTTCTCCCACCAGTGGCGATAAAACCCTCTCTAGTGCCTATAATCAAGCTTTAGCGGCTTTACCTGCGGCTAATTTCGCCCAGGCTCGTGATTTACCGCCTTGGGGTCATATTTTCTCCCAATATTGTCTGTTTATTCGTCCCGAAACCGCCGCCGAGGAACGACAATTTTTACAAAGAGTTACAGATTTCTTGACAATTCACTGCAAATGTGCTAAGGAAAGTCAGCCTCTTTCCGGGGAAGAAGCGCGCATTTATTTACAGGGACAACGGGATTATTGTAGTCAACAGCAAAAAAACGATAAAACTCGTCGTGTACTAGAAAAAGCCTTCGGTTGGGAATGGGCAGAGCTTTATATGACGGGGGTTCTCTTTGATTTGCCCGATTAAGTAGGGAGGCACAATTATTTGTAGGATGGGTTAATGGTATAAAACCCTACACCCCACACCCCACACCCTGCCCCCACCGAAAAACTTTTTTAGCAAACCCTAATTAGGCCAGAAGTCTCTTGAAACTTAACAATATTAACAGACAAGGACAGGAAAATAATTGCTAGATTGATTTAGGTACAGTCAAATGTAACCGCGAGAACAAGCGAAAAAAAGGCGGTTTTGCTAGGTAAAACCGCCAAAAAGCCCTAGCTTAATTTCTCGATTCTGACGATTAAATAAATATTAAAACAGCCGATGAATCTAACGAACTTTCCTTGGTTAACTGTCATCATCCTTTTTCCTATCGTCGCCGCTTTATTGGTTCCCATAATTCCCGATAAAGACGGTAAAACCGTGAGATGGTTTGCTCTGACGGTGGGATTAATCGACTTTGCCCTAATTATCTACGCTTTCTATAGCAGTTACGATTTCGCTAATCCCAATCTGCAATTAGTGGAAAGTTACCAATGGTTGCCCGAAATTGACCTAAGATGGTCCTTAGGAGCCGATGGCCTCTCCATGCCTCTGATTATCTTAACGGGATTTATTACCACTCTAGCTATCTTAGCGGCTTGGCCGGTGACTTTTAAACCGAAACTATTCTACTTCCTAATGCTGTTGATGTACGGGGGACAGATTGCAGTGTTTGCCGTACAGGATCTGTTACTGTTCTTCCTCGTCTGGGAATTAGAATTAGTCCCCGTCTATCTCATCCTCTCTATTTGGGGCGGTAAACGCCGTCTCTACGCGGCCACCAAATTTATCCTTTACACCGCCGGAGGCTCTCTCTTCATCCTTGTAGCGGCGCTGACGATGGCTTTTTATGGCGATACCGTCTCCTTTGACATGGTGACTATTGCCGGCAAGGATTTCCCCCTGAAACTGCAATTATTCCTCTACGCTGGTTTTCTGATTGCCTACGGGGTAAAACTGCCCATCTTCCCTCTTCATACTTGGCTGCCGGATGCCCACGGCGAAGCCACTGCCCCTGCCCATATGTTACTAGCGGGAATTTTGCTTAAAATGGGTGGTTATGCGCTCTTACGGATGAATATGGGGATGTTACCCGATGCTCACGCCGTTTTCGCCCCCGTTTTAGTGATTTTAGGGGTAGTTAATATTATCTACGCCGCCTTAACCTCCTTTGCCCAACGCAATCTTAAGCGCAAAATTGCCTATTCTTCCATCTCTCACATGGGATTTGTCCTGATTGGTATGGCTTCCTTTACCGATATTGGTACAAGCGGGGCGATGTTACAGATGATTTCCCACGGACTGATTGGGGCGAGTTTATTCTTTATGGTCGGTTGTACCTACGATCGCACCCATACCCTGATGTTAGACGAGATGGGCGGTGTCGGCAAGAAAATGAAGAAAGTTTTTGCCATGTGGACCACCTGTTCCCTCGCTTCCCTGGCTTTGCCCGGGATGAGCGGTTTTGTGGCGGAATTAATGGTATTTATCGGTTTTGCCACCAGTGATGCCTATAGTCCCACTTTCCGCGTTATTATCGTCTTTTTAGCAGCTATCGGTGTCATTCTCACTCCGATTTATCTCTTGTCCATGTTGCGAGAAATTCTCTACGGACCGGAAAATAAGGAATTAGAAGAACACCATGTCCTAGTGGATGCGGAACCCCGGGAAGTCTTTATCATCGCTTCTCTATTAGTGCCAATTATCGGCATTGGACTCTATCCCAAAGTGGCCACGACAATTTACGATGCTACTACCAATAAATTAACCGCCCTAGCGCGTAATTCTGTCCCCAGTTTGGTACAACAGGCAAAGGCAAAAACCCCTAGTTTCTCCCTTTATTCCCTAAAAGCTCCCGAAATCTAAGGAGTTATCAGTTATCAGTTATCAGTTACCAGTTACCAGATTTGAGTTTTAAGTGAGCAGTATTAAATCCCAATTTCCTCACTTCTTAACATTCAATTGATAATTTTTACTAATATTAAATCCGGTTATTAAAGAATGATTATTTATTCTCCCTTTTGCCTATTGCCTATTGCATGAGTGCCTCTCCTCATAACTAGCCTGTACTCAATGGATTTAGTATTATTATACTTTTAATTGATTGTGTGATTATTTTAATGCGATCGCTAACGAGTACAGCCTGGAGAATTATCAGAATTAGTCCCCACTGGAGCAATCGCGCCCAAAGAATATTAGGCGGTCGCAACGCGCTCGCTACGCGAGACCGCAACATAGCAAAATATAGGAGTTTAGCCCATGTCTAACGAAACCATGACTTATTCCCTAGAAGCTGTTCTGACAAGGATTGAGGGAAAAATAGACTCTCTACAAAGGGATGTTAACAAGCTAGAGATAGGACAATCGGAGTTAAAAGGGGAGATTAAAGCCTTAGGGTTTAAGGTTGAGGGCATCGATAAAAGATTAGAGAAAGTAAAAAATGAGCAATCTGTTTTAGTTAAGTCTGTTTCTGACTTACAGGGATTTCGGGGGTTAATTTTACCTCTGATTGTTGGGGGAATTAGTGCCGGTATCGGGGCAATAATCACCGTCAGCATCAGATTTTCTCTCCTCGGTGGCAACCCCTAAATAGCGCGGTCGCAACATAGCAAAATATAGGAGTTTAGCTCATGTCTAACGAAACCGTGACTTATTCCCTAGAAGCTGTTCTAACAAGGATCGAGGGGAAAATAGACTCTCTACAAAGGGATGTCAATCAAAAATTCGACAAAATTGATGAACGATTAACCAAAGTAGAAATAGGACAATCGGAGTTAAAAGGGGAAATTAAAGCCTTAGGCTTTAAGATTGAGGGCATCGATAAAAGATTAGAAAAAGTAGAAAATGAACAATCTGTTTTAGTTAAGTCTGTTTCTGACTTACAGGGATTTCGAGGGTTAATTTTACCTCTGATTGTTGGGGGAATTAGTGCCGGTATCGGGGCAATAATCACCGTCAGCATCAGATTTTCTCTACTCAGTGGCAACCCCTAAATAAGGCGATTGCAACATAGCAAAATATAGGAGTTTAGCCCATGTCTAACGAAACCGTGACTTATTCCCTAGAAGCTGTTCTGACAAGGATTGAGGGAAAAATAGACTCTCTACAAAGGGATGTTAACAAGCTAGAGATAGGACAATCGGAGTTAAAAGGGGAGATTAAAGCCCTAGATGAGCGACTAACCACAGAAATTAAAGGATTAACTGCAAGAGTCGCTAATCAGGAATTTACCAATCGAGGGATTCTAATCGCTTTGGTTGTTGCCATTTTAGGAGGGGCAGCCAAACTTTTTGGTTTTCTTCCCAATCCCTAACAGATATCTAATTAGGAAGTTGCCGTTTTCTTTTCACTGATAACTGAAAAATCCCTACCCTACCCAATCACCTCGTGTAAATCCGTCGGTGCGAGATTAGGATAAACCACTTCACCATCCTTAAACCAAATAATGCGCTGAGAGTGACGCGCCACATCAGCCTCGTGAGTTACCATGACGATAGTAATGCCACTGTTATTCAATTCTGAGAAAATAGCCATCACCTCTTGGGTAGTTTTCGAGTCTAGCGCCCCCGTCGGTTCATCAGCAAGTAATAATATGGGTTGATTGACAATTGCCCTAGCAATAGCGACGCGCTGCTGTTGTCCTCCCGATAATTGATTGGGTTTATTGTGCAGTCGATTATCTAATTTTACCTTCGTTAAAGCAGCGATCGCTCTTTCCTTTCTTTCTTGAGGAGAAACCCCACCATAAATCATCGGTAACATGACATTTTCCAGCGCACTCATCTGGGGTAAAAGATGGAATTGCTGGAAAACAAAGCCGATTTTACGATTGCGAATCTGAGCTAAATCCCCATCCGGCAGCGTGGAAACGTCCAGATTTTCTAGATAATAAGACCCCGAGGTGGGACGATCAAGACAGCCGATAATATTCATGGCTGTGGATTTTCCCGAACCTGAAGCCCCCATAATAGCGCAATATTCCCCTTTTTTTAGGCTTAAATTGATGTTATTGAGGGCTTTAACTATGGTTTCGCCACTGCCGTAGATTTTAGACACATTTTCGAGGCGAATAATTACCGGCTGATAGACTTCGGCTTTATCGTTGCGTTCGCTGAGAGAGGAAGTATCAAAACTCATGAAATAAATTCGTGGGGGCAGGGTGTGGGGTGTAGGGTGTGGAGTGTAGGGTTTTACCGATTTTCAGGGGGTCAATTACCTAATTTTCAGGCAAAAAGTGCCTAAATTTCCCCCCTGATCACTCCAAGGGCTGGCAGTTTTTGATTTCAAACAAGCTTAAAGATATTATCCAACAAGGTTTTTAGATTTATTCAGCAAGCCCTAAATAGAGATAAAACCAATAAATGCAGCTATTCTAACCTGAGCAATTCTCCATTCAAGCAACATCCTTGAGAAAACCGACTAAAGGCAAGAAAACTGGCGCTAAATTCGATCGAGCCACGGCTAAACAGGGATAGGATCGATCACTATAATTTTCCCCCACCTGCAAGGGAAAAATCTTTTCTCCTAAAGAGATAAATACTCCGCCAGCGGCCTGTAGAATTGCCCAAACCGCAGCAATATCCCAGACTTTCGGGGTTGCTTCCACTCCTCCCAAGACAGTGCCATCGGCAACCAAAAGCAGATTATAACTAGCCACTCCTATCATCCGCACTTTGCAGGGAAAGGGGTTTTTAAATACACCTGTACTACGAGCGCAGAGATTAAACAGATGATTTTTGCTGGGAAAATCGTCACTGGTGTGAATCGGTTGACCGTTGCAGTAGGCCCCCTCTGGACCGGTTAAACCCGTCTCACCGTACCAATAACCATAATAGGACTGTTTCAGGCAGGGGAGATAAACAAATCCGAACACAGGAGTCCCCCGGTAGAGAAGTCCCAGGGAAATGCCCCAGATGGGAATACCGCGAGTAAAATTAGTCGTGCCGTCGATTGGATCCACTACCCAAGACCATTCTTGATCCGGGAAAATATGGGTAGTTTCCTCGGTTAAGACTCCATGATCCTGGAAAGTGCGGGCAATTAATGATCGCAATTCGCCATCGGACCAACGGTCGGCAGCCGTCACTAAAGTCCCGTCTGCTTTATTGGTGGCCTGTAATTTGCCAAAATCAGCTACTAGGCGATCGCCCACCTGCTCGGTAGCCTGATAACAAAAGTCTAAAACCTGACTCCAAAAAGTTTCCATAATTTTCTCGTTCGTTTTCTAGTAGAATATTAGCTTAGTGTCTAAACTTAGGTAGTCGAGATTGAGCGCGGAAGCCCACCAAGAGATCAGACTAGCTACCCGTCTAGAAGCGATACTTTACCTAAAAGGGCAGCCTGTCCCCTTAACCGAGATGGTGACATTAACCAACAGCGATCGCTTGACGGTGGAAGATGCTATGATCGAGTTAATGTCCGATTATGCCCACCGGGATAGTGCCTTGGAAGTGGTGGAAACCCCCCTCGGTTATAGTTTACAATTGCGGTCAGCTTATCAGAATTTGATCGAAGACCTGATCCCGGCCGAATTAGGCACGGGAACCCTCCGCACTTTAGCAGCGATCGCAATAAAAGAACCGATTTTACAAGCGGATTTAATTAATTTACGCGGCAGTACGGCCTATCAACAGGTTCAGGACTTGGTAGAACGAGGATTTGTGAGAAAACGCAAGCAAAACGAAGGTAGATCCTATTGGTTAGAAGTAACCGATAAATTTCATCAATATTTCGAGGTTGACAATCTTAGGGAACAGGGTATTCTAGAAGCTACCGATCAGGAATAAGGAGGGAGAGGGTATATTAAGGGTAAATATTTCTGATCACTGAGCTAAACTTGAAGAAGATAGGGGGGACTTCGGGCAATCAAGAAGAGCGATTTGTTAACCTAGATCCAATAACCACTACAGCGTGGAAGTTCTGATGACTTTTAATCCTGATTTTTTTCCCTGGGAAACCGAAGAACAAAATGATAACTGTCTGATGCAGTATCTCCAGCAGCAGCATCCTGAAACCCTTGAGAGAATAGCCCAATCCGTCAGTAGCGAAATTAAAGATATTATCTCGCAAAACGTCAGGGGATTGGTGGGAATGTTGCCCTCAGAGGATTTTGCGGTACAAATTACCACCGACCGCGAGAATTTGGCGAATCTTCTCGCTTCAGCGATGATGACAGGTTATTTCCTCGGTCAAGTGGAGAAGCGCCATCATTTAGAATCAATTTTGTTAGCTACAGAATCAATTAAATTGGGCAAAAAACCAAAAATAGATTAATCCTCACCCCAAAAAGATAGAGACACTTTCATCGGTGTCTCTATCAGTTTTTAACCCCCTTTGGCAAAACTCACCATCACCAAAATCGAGAGCAGGATACCGGGGACAAGTAAACCCGCTAATAATCCAAATTCAGTCAGCGTCATAGGAGAATATGCCCAAAATTCCATCACTTCCCACTCTAACCCCCTCTTCCGGCCACCTCAACAAAGCTTAAGGAAAATTTAAAGCCTTTTATCGGTTTTTCTTCCTACACAAACCAAAGAGAGTCTTTTTGATGTGGGTAAGCGGTTTATAATTCTTTTTTCAGCGCCTCATATAAAGCTGAATAATCTTCCTCTGCTAATCCCATTGCTAAAGCTTTTTCCAGAAGGCTCTGTACTCCTGTTAGGGGAAAAGTGGTTAAATCTAACTTCTCCGATTCCTCTAAAAAGAGATTGACATCTTTGAGTAAATGTTTAGTGGGAAAGTTAGGGTTAGCATAATTTTTCTCTAACATTCTGGTTAATTTTTTGTCAAAAGTAGGCGCATATAAGGCACTTTGACGCAGGATAGTCATGAATTTTTCTAGATCTACTCCTTGCTGGGATAAAAAAGCTAAACTCAAAGCAAAAGCACTGGTTAGAGTGGCAATTAATTGATTTAAAGCTAATTTTAACGCCGCAGCGGTTCCCACTTCCCCGATTAACATCGGTTTTTGACCAAAATGTGCTAATAAATTTGACCATTGATGGAACTGTTTCTCCGTTGCTCCCACCATAACTAAGAGAGTGCCATTTTTAGCTTCGGGAATACTTCCTAACACGGGTGCTTCTAGATATTCTCCCCCTTTAGCCACAATTTGATCTCGCAGTTGTTTACTTTCAGAAGGGGCAATGGTTCCCATCTGGATAATAGTCCGATTATTGAAGTTAGATTGCTCGTAATTTAATCCTAAAACCTCTTGGATAGCGGCGGCATTAGTTAACATTAAAATCAGACAATCTGCCTCTTGAATGACTTGTTCAGGAGAGTTAACTGTTTTGGCTCCCAACTGCTGTAAAGGTGCTAATTTTTCTAAGGTGCGATTATAGGCAATAACAGAAATTTTCTGATTTAATAATCTTTCTACCATTGGCGTTCCCATTAATCCTGTTCCCAAAAATCCAACTTTCATAACTCAATTTTTCCCTGATTTAGTGATTAGTTTTTACTTGTTTTTATGGCTGTCCAATGACGATTAGAAGACTGATAAATTTTAACATTTTTTAATCCCGACTGCTGGATTAAATCGGCAATTTCTGCTAGGGTAAAAGCCGCTCGCAGCGAGTCTTGAAATAGTTGCGCTTGTCGGGGAGAAAAATTAGGATCGATTTCCCTCACCATCCCCTGGATTATTTCCTCGGAATCAGGACGGAATAAATCTCTTAAAAAAATGCCGCCATTCGGTTTTAAAACTCGCTTAATTTCGCGTAAAAAAGGCAGAGGATTTTCGAGATGATGGATTAAACTATTAGAAATAACTAAATCAAATTGCTCGGATTGGTAGGGAAGATTTTTTCCATCAACTTTCTCCAATTTGATCTGTTCTTGACAGTTAGCATTAAGGATATTTTTTTGACCAATTTCTAACATAGAATCGGCCAGATCAATAGCGATAATTTGCCATTGGGGACGTAGTTGACTGAGTATAATCGGAATGCGTGCAGTACCAGTTCCTACATCTAAGACCCTAGCATTAATACCGGCTAATTGTACGGCTTCTTTGGCGAAATTAGTATTAACTTCCGTGAAGTCCATGGCATCATATTCGATCGCTTCTTCCCGATCATCCATTACTTCTGGTTCTAAAATTCTTTCCATAGAAAAGCTATCTTTAGGGATTACAATATTCACAATACATCGGATCGGCGGTTTTTTCACCGTTGGGAAAGAGTTTTTCCTCTCGATAATCACACCTTTGACAACCGTATAGTTCCAGTTTAATTAAAGAGGTGGGAAAGTGACATAAACCACAGGGTAAACCCGATGTTCTTTCGATAATATCAAACCCCGGACAACCACAATTAGGGCATAATTGATTAAGTTTTTGAACAAGATTTGCTGTCGCAGCTGCAATTGCTTTCATCCGCGTGGGATTGTGCATAGCGCGCATATCGGTTTCTAGGTGTACTTTGCCGTTTTTGTCAAGAATATCTTCAACAATTTTAACGAAATTTTTCTGGTCAGTAATTCCCTTAAAAATATGCTCGGAGTCGAGAGAATTTTTATCAAACATCACCACTAAACCATGACTAGGAAAGCCAATTTTTTCGGCAAATTCTAAAGCAGCTGCTAGATTAGTGACAGTTTGGTGAGCGTGATTAGTTTCCGTGACTATTGCTTGACCAATTATTTCTAGATTATGGACTCGATCGAGTAATAAAATCAATTCACGATTACAGGAAACTAACGGCAAGTTAGGATAGGGATAAAAACTACCCTCACTAGCAATTCCGATATCGTATCCCGAAAGCTCGATCGCTTGTTGTGCCTTCCTGCGAGCGGTTTCAATTTGTGTCCAGATGCGCTTAATATCCCGGGTAAAAGTGCCAAAGCGATCGGTATTAAAATTATCGGGTACAATCACCTTAAGTCCTATTTCTTGCGCTAAAATCGGTGCAATCACCCGCTCTTTTCCGTGCATAGTCCCTAAAATTGCTATCCGATCTTGAAACATCTTTTCTTGAAACATCTTGATCAAGGAAAAAGTAAAAAACAGCAATCAGCGAAAAGAAAACGGCAATTTCCTACTTAAGACTGTCCACTTAAAACTCACATCTGATAACTGATAACTGATAACTAATAACTGATAACTGATAACTGATAACTGATAACTGATAACTGATGGTGGGTTACGGCGAATACTAAATAGGTGGTAAAGTATCTAAATTATTGTCGCCTAACCCACCCTACACTAAGTTTCTGGGGTTTTTCCCTGAGCTTGTTTTAATCTTTCTGCTGCTGTTTCCATGACTTCTGCAAAGTTTTCGAGAATTTCGCCGGGGTGTGCTTCCAGGATTTTTGTGGATAGGGAAATGCGGTTTTTATATTCGTCAATTTCCGCGACTACCACTTGAATTGCTTGACCAACTTTAAAGAAAGTCATGGGAGAATTAAAAGAGGCTCCTGTCACCTGTTTAGCATGGAGTAATCCCGTCACTCCACCGCAATCGACAAAGACACCGTAGGGTTGTAATTTAACCACAGTGCCACTTAATAATTTACCCACAGCTAATTGACTGATAGCGTTAGCGCGAGCAATTTCTCGCTGAGATAAAACTAATTTATTATTTTCTTCATCGATTTGAATAAAAGTTGCGGTTAAAAGTTGTCCGATCAGGGAATCTAAATCATTTTTTTCGATTAAATGGGAGCGAGGGATAAATCCTTTTAATCCTTCCACTTCTCCCGTCACTCCCCCCTTATTCACCCCCGTGACGCGCAGCTGTACCGACTTGCCACTTTCAGAGATTTCCCTGACATTTTCCCAAGCTTTTTGTAGTAATAATTGCCGCAGAGACAGGGTAACTTGTCCTTCCGCGTCCTGTCCACGGGTAATCAGAAAATCGAATTCTGCACCTATGGGTAAAGCTTCAGCAATAGAAATAACATTTTCGAGGGAAATTTCCCTTAAAGGAATAAAAGCGGAGGATTTGCCGCCAATATCGATGAATGCTCCATCGGAGGTGTGTTGATCGACTCTCCCGCGCACGATCTGCCCTTTTTCAAATTGATAATCGTATTGATCAAGAGCTTTGGCAAAATCGTCCATGGAAAAGGCAGGGTTCGGTGTCATGATAAATAGAATGGTTACAAATGTGATTTCGAACTGCTTCCAGTGTAAGCTGAAGCTTAAGGAGTCAGACCATTAAGATTTAAGAAGACTAAATAACTCTAGCACATGATCCCAAGCAGATTTGGTCGCATTAGCATTATAACTAGCCCTTTGGTCGCAGAAAAAGCCATGGTCGGCATTTTCATAGCGGAAAACTCGATGAGGAATTTGATAACGGATTAATGCGTTTTCTATCTCATCCACTTGCTTTTGAGGAATACTCGCATCTAACATCCCGAAAAATGCGTAGATTGTCCCTTTGATTTGGGGAGTCACCTTCACTGTCGCTTGACCACCCCCAGGGGTTCCCGTGGTGATTCCTGCACCGTAAAAAGAGGCAGTAACTTTGATATCCTCTAGAGTGGAGACAAGATAAACCACATGACCACCAAAACAAAAACCGATCGTGCCGACACCGGTTTTTTGCACCTGTGGCAAACTATAAAGATAATCGATGGTGGCTTGGATATCGCTGATTAATTCGGCTGCTTTGGTTTGTTCCTTGTACTGACGACCGATTTCGATATCTGCCATACTGTACCCCGTTTCAAAACCAGGAGCAAATCGCTGATAAATGGCAGGAGCGATCACTATATAGCCTTCTTGGGCAATTCTGCGGGTGACATCTCGAATATGGTCATTTACGCCGAATATTTCCTGAATCACGATAATTGCTGGATAAATTCCCACTCGATCGGGAATGGCTAAATAGGCATTTATGTCAATATCTTTGTTAGAAATCGTAACAGTTTGCGTATTAATAGTCATAATTTTCTCGGTGAAAAGGATGTTGGTTTTCTAGTAAAAAGTCAAATCTTGCTCAAATCAAAACAAACTTTGCCAAGGCCGCAGCCACCCCATTTAAGTTTACACTGGGGGCAACCCAATCGGCTTGATCCTTAACGGCTTGGGGAGCATTACCCATAGCGACACCGACACCCGCATAGGTGAGCATAGAAACATCATTAAAATTATCACCGATCGCCATAACATTTTTTGGTTGTAATCCTAGGATATCTTCGGCCAAAAATTGGGTGGCGCTTCCCTTGGTAGCCTCAACGTGGGTAACTTCAAAAAAAGTCGGACTCGATTGGGTAAAGTATAAATCTTGATTTTGATAGCGTTGCTGTAAATGCTGCCAAATCTCGGCGATAAATTGCTTATCTTCCCCCATGGCCAGGATTTTAGTGGTTTTGTGGGCGACTTTGCGTAAATCCCCCACTGCTTCGGCAATAATACCCGATCGCTGGCGATAGAATTCCGTTTCCGCGTTTAATTGCCGCACATAAAGCACATCGTCCATATAAAAATTAAGGGAGATTTTCTCCTTCCATTGGGGTTGTTCGAGATAATCCAAAAGATCGATCGCCAAGTCGGGGGAAATAGGGGTATGTCGATGGTGAACTTGGGAAACAGGATCTTGAATCCAAGCGCCATTGTAAGCAATTATAGGTAAAGTGGATTTAAGGCGTTTATGAAAGCGTAAAGCCGAGCGGTACATCCTACCAGTGCCAATAGCGACTGAAATCCCCTTTTTTTGGACGGCTGAGACAGCTTGCACCACGGCCAGATCAACCTGATTGTTATCCCCGGCGATCGTTCCATCCACATCGACAACGATTAAGCGAATATCCACAGTCTTTTCCCATTCAACGGTAACAGTTAATAGTTTGCCACTTCCCCCATCAAAAAGGGTAAATCTTGGTATTCAGCAAGCCCTAGTTAAAACCCGATGACTCTGGATGGGTAAGATAGGGATAGAGAATTCCCCAAATAACCATCGAGATAGTCGATCTGGCTAGAATTAAACTAGCCAGATCGAGACAGAGCTTAATTCTTTCAGCTAGGGGCATTTTAGCCCGTAATTCCGCCCCCGATTGGGGACGATGGATAATCAGGGAGGCCACCGCACCGATCGCCGTCCCTTTACCGATAATGATGAGGGTGCGTCGCTGCAAATTCCTGACTCCTAAGCTGGATAGATGCGAATACGGCGATTCGGTTCCTCTCCGAAGCTATCGGATTGGAGACGGTAATGTTCCACTAATTCGTGCTGCATTTTCCGCACTTTCGCCGAGCGGGGCAGTAACTCCACCGGTTGGCCGGTAGGAATAACGATTTGTTCCACCGCTAACCGGGCCTCCTCCAAAGCTTCGATCTCGTCATCACTACCGCTGCGGGCAAATAAACGCAGATCCGCACCTTCCTGATTCATCGGGTCATCAATGCCCAAAATCCGCTTTAAACCGCGAGAAATTTGGGGCAGGGTATTGGATTTGATGCCGTGGATGGGAATTTGTCTTACTTTGGCAATTTGCCGCAATTTTGACTGATTTTTAACGTGGGAACGCAGGGCCAGCACCGCGTCGGCCTCCTGTAAATCTTTGGTCAAAACGATCGGCAAATCTAGGGCCTGTACTACCTGCTCGATCGGAGCGCGACTGACTCCGTAGGGATAGACATAAACCGGCCAATCTTCGCCATTGGGACCGGGGACGCGGACTTTTTCCGTTTCCGGTTCTTCCTGCAGCCAAGATTGTTCGAGGAGGCGATCAAAATCGTTTTCCCGGTTGAGAGGGCCCGCAGGGAAACGGGCCACGGGGGTCATCCGGCCATCGGCCCGCCATCCCTTGGGTTTATCCATTTCTGGCAGATAATTGCCGCGCAAAGGGGTCAACTTTTCCGGTTTTGGTTCTTCCTGAGCGACCTGTACTTTTCCCTCCTCATCTACCCAACGGATTTGGGCAATTGCTTCCCGTCCCCGCAGCAGTTGGTCGATAGTAGTAGATACGTCCTCGTGGATGACCCAGCGCTGACGTTCCAACATTTCGATGGCAATATCAAAGGTGGGGGGTGCTTTGCGTTCTAAAACGGTCTTCTGAGAACCCCGGCGGCGTGCTTCTTCGTCTCCGAGAGTTACTGCCTGAATTCCCCCGACTAAATCCGATAAAGTCGGGTTTTTAATTAAATTTTCCAATTGATTGCCGTGGGCCGTTCCCACTAACTGCACCCCGCGTTCGGCGATCGTGCGAGCAGCCAGAGCTTCTAATTCCGTACCGATCTCATCAATCACGATTACCTCTGGCATATGGTTTTCCACTGCTTCGATCATGACCTGATGCTGTAATTCCGGACGGGACACCTGCATCCGACGAGCGCGACCGATGGCCGGATGGGGAATATCTCCATCTCCGGCGATTTCGTTGGAGGTGTCGATAATTACTACCCGTTTGTTAAGATCGTCGGCTAAAACTCGGGCTATTTCCCGGAGAGCGGTGGTTTTTCCTACCCCCGGACGACCGAGCAGCAGCAGGGATTTTCCTGTTTCCACTAGGTCGTTAATCAGGGTGATCGTACCAAAAACAGCCCGACCGATACGACAGGTTAAACCGATAATTTCCCCGTCTCGATTGCGAATGGCACTGATCCGGTGCAGGGTGCGTTCAATCCCAGCGCGATTATCGCCGCTAAAACTGCCCACCCTGGCGATCGAATACTGGATTTCTTCTTTTGAGATCGGTTCGTCTCCCAGATCGATCGCCCCATCGGGAAAACGCGCTTCTGGTATGCGTCCCAAATCCATAACTACTTCGATTAGTTGATGCTGCCGCGGGTGTTCCTCGATTTTGCCGCGAATCCGAGCTGGTAGAATTGCCAAGAGTTTGTTTAAATCGTCGGTCACTGGCATCCGAGAGGAGGGTAGGGTTTCTGGCATTAATAGTAAAGGGTTTTGGCGATAATTGGCCGTTTTTATTTCCAAGATTTTCTTGGGGTCTAACACATTTATGGGTTAGTTGTCAATTAAAAAAGTATTATAGTTTTTTGACCAAGGCTAGGCTTTTAATTGAGCAACCACCATAGAAGCGGCTTTAAGGGCTTCTTGGTAGGCTTGTGGGTCATTTTCAAGGTTAAGCTGGTCTAAATGCTCTAAAATTGGCAAAATCAATGAACGGGCGTAACTTCCATAGGCAATACCAGCGATTTTTTTTCTCAGTCCCAGTTGCTGTAATTTGGTCACGGTGTGGTCATTGGTTCCCCCGGCTAACTGCACAAATCCGGCTAGATTGCTGGAAAGGACTTTTTTGGCCATATTAATGGCCGGGTGGGTGGTCCCTTTGCCGATATCGCCGCTCATCGGTCGGCCGTCCGTCTGCCAAATCAGAGGACAGCTTAGGGGTGAAATGGTTTCTCGCAGATAGTGGAGGTGATCAATGATATATTCATCATCTTGGCAACTTATGGCGAGGATTTTTAGGTTTTTAGTTAAAGGTGCGATCGCTTGCCAGAGTCGAGCAAATTCCTCTCCATGACCGACTTGGGTATGAATTTCGATCGCATCGACTCCCATTTCGATAATTAAGGGGATGATTTCTGCGGGTTGACAGACACGGGATCTTGTCTCGATTATCTGCGGGGGACAAACGGGTAAGCAGCGACCGCAACCATAACAGCGCTGTTCAATCACTCCCCCCCCATCAATAGCATAAGCGGGACAGATTTTTTCGCAGGGACGGGGACAATCGACCGGACAGAGTTGCGGGTTAAAGACAGCTTTGCGAAAGTGGGGATCTTCACCGTCATTGAGACTGACCATTAACCAAGGTCGTCGATTTGGGGAGAATCCGGCGATTTTTTCCGCCGTTTCGATGCCTTCCTTGGCCGCAAGGATCACGGCTCGATCGGCAGCCACATCAATACAATCAGCCCCGGCGATAGTATAGGCCAAGGCGAGGTTGCGAATCGTGGGCAAATCTTGGTAACTAGCTCCACAGATGAGCTTGAACCAGTGACCCGCAACTAGGGACTGTAAGGGAGAGGGGTTTTTATCTAGCACTTTTTTATCCTATCGCGCCCAGCCCCTAAATGTCAGCCTTGTGCTGCTCTGATTCTGACTAAAGAATGATTATTAATTCTTTTTGGACGAATGCCATCGGCCTCTACATTGAACTATAAACCCAAACGCTGCTTTTGACGGGCTTTATAGGAAGCTAACAGCCAGATAGAGCCAGAAATCAAAGAAGGAGCAAGGACGAAAAAAGTGGCCATGGTTACGGGATGTTCCCGGGCCCACACCCAATAGATCATCACGGCAAAAATCAAGCCACAGTAAGCTAGTCCGAGAAAGGGAATGCCAATGACTAAAATGGCGAATCGAGTATCTTTATCCATAAAATATCGTGATGGCAGCGAAAATTTGGCTGATGGGTTCCGCTTGTCCCTATCTTTACTTATAATCTTCCTTCTGGGATTGCTTGGGGAAAAATAAGGTATTTTTTAGAATTAGGCACTGATTATTGGGAGGCCTTCCTTGCCGAAAGAAAGATTAGATTTATTATTGGTAGCCAAAAATCTCTGTGATTCCCGTCAACAGGCACAGCGATTAATTCGCGCTGGAGAGGTGAAAGTCAATCACCAAATCATCGATAAACCGGCCACAGAAATCGATCGGTCAGCGGCGATCGAGGTTAAGCAGAAACTGCCCTATTTGTCAAGGGGGGGCGAAAAATTAGCCAAGGCCTTAGAATTGTTTGCCATTGATGTCAGCGATCGCATTTGTTTAGATGGAGGCATTTCCACGGGGGGATTTACCGATTGTCTCTTGCAAAAAGGAGCAAAACGGGTTTATGGGGTCGATGTGGGTTATGGACAAGTGGCCTGGAGTTTACGGCAGGATCAACGAGTTATTTTACTAGAAAGAACTAATTTTCGCTATTTAACCCCAGAAAAGCTATACGGACAGGAAAAACCCGCCGATTTAGCAGTTATGGATCTGTCTTTTATTTCCCTGACCAAAGTTTTACCGACCCTGTGGACGCTATTAAATCCACCGCGAGAGGCGATTTTATTGGTCAAACCCCAATTCGAGGTGGGACGGGAAAAAGTCGGCAAAAAAGGGGTAGTTCGCGACTACCAAGACCAAGCAGGGGCAATTTTTCAGGTTTTACAGGCCGCCGCAGTCTTAGGATGGTTCTATCGGGGTTTAACTTGGTCTCCCATTACCGGACCTGCGGGTAATGTGGAGTATCTTCTCTGGTTGTCCACCGATACTGGCCAAGTTAGTCCCAGTTTAGCCGCGATCGCAGAAATCACCCAAGCAGCGATCGAACAGTTTTAAACCAGGTATTTTCTCAAGGAAGTGGGGAGAGGGGGAAATTTTCGGAAAACCCTTGACAAATGGCGAGACTTGCTTTATACTTTATGTATAGTGGTGATCCGTGTGCCCATATATATAGGGTTTTTGAGGGAAGATAAGAGAGAAAAAAATAGACTCAAAAATCGGGTTGGGTAGGAAGAGGATAAAGGTATGAAGACGGAAATTTTCCCTCCCCGACAAGCATTAAACAAAGCATTTCTGAGAGTCAAACCGAATCTTTGTCAGGTAGAGAAGTTTCAAGTATTCTTACATACAAAAACGATGATCGGGGAGTTCAATATATCGGAAAATGGGAGAGATAACCCGAAAAATTCTTGTTAAATCATGTTAAGTCCCGTAGAGACGATTAAAATTCTCGAAAATCATCCCGATCGCACTTTTCCAGCTGGTGAGGTTATTTTTGCCGATGGCACGGAGGGCGAGTTAATGTACGGTATTCTTAGTGGAGAGGTGGAGATGTATATCAAGGGGCAATTGATAGAAACTCTAGAAAAAGGGGATGTATTCGGAGCAGGAGCGCTCCTGCACCCAGATAAACTGCGAGAATCCACAGCTATCGCCAAAACTGATTGTAAATTAGCCTATCTCAATCAACCGCAGTTTTTATTTGCCGTGCAGGAAACCCCCATGTTTGCGATCGAAGTATTAAGAAGTTATTCCGATCGCTTTCGCAAGTTGAAAAAAATCTTCGCCGGTGAAGCATAGAGGAGCAAAGGAAAGCCATACCCTGAAAACTATTGACCGAAAATCTCACCAATAGTTAAACGGGAACCATTGACCAAATCCCCACCAGAACGCGGAGGTTTTCCCGATAATTGCACTTCTTTTAATAATAATAAACCCGCTCCCGTCTGCACCACCGGCCCGAAATTTTTCCAGAGAGCCACGATCGATCCCACTTCTCCGCTTAGATGAGAAAGGTCTTTTGTCTGTAATTCTCGAGGCAGTTGCTCCGGATCGTCTAGGGGAATAGTGGCCATCACTTTAAAGGGTTGTCCCCGGAAAGTGGTTAGCGCATGAGGATAAAAACCCCGGACTCGATCGTGAATTGTCCGGCCTGAATCTTGCCAGTGGATTAGATAGTCAGATTTTTGAATTAAAGGGGCATAGGTGGCATCATCGTTATTTTGAGGAATTGGGGTAATTTCTGCTCGATCGAGCTTAGAGAGGGTTTCTAGGAGCAAATCCGCCCCCATTTGGCCTAGGGTTGCTCCCACCTGTTCGGCATTGTCAAAAAGAGTGATCGGGGTGTAGGCTTTCAGTAGCATCGGTCCGGTGTCCATGCCCGCATCCATTAACATAGTGGTAATGCCGGTTTCTTTTTCTCCCCTAGCGATGCACCACTGCACGGGGGCTGCTCCCCGATATTTCGGTAAAATTGAGCCATGAACGTTAATACAGCCTAATCTCGGCATCTCTAGAATTTCTGGGGAGAGGATTTGTCCGTAGGCAACTACTACAAAGGCATCCGCTCGCGATTGTCTGAGAAAATTTAAGGTTTTAGCGTTTTTTTTGACACTTTTAGGCTGTAAAACTGGTATTTGCTGTTCTATGGCTATTTGTTTCACCGGTGAGGGGATTAATTGATTACCCCTTCCCCGGCGCTTGTCCGGTTGGGTAACGACGGCAATTATTTCTATATCGGGATTGGCTAATAATTTTTTGAGGGTGGGGACGGCAAAAGTCGGGGTTCCGAAAAAAACAATACGCATGGGAGAGGGGGGATTTTTCAGTTATCAGTGTGCAGTAATCATTAACGACTAACTATGCCAGACCATTGGATTTTTTTGGCTTTTTCCCGACGATAGGAGAAAAAATGCTCCTCTTGTTGATAGGTACAAAAAGGAGCGATCGCAATTTGTTGATCTCTAATTCCTAACTGTTGTAGTTGATGATAAATCACCCTTCGCACGTCCAAGCGAACTTTTCCTTTTTCCTCGTCAGCAAATAAGGGGGAAGGGGAGAGGTTAAATAAATTCGCCAGAATTTGGTCGGGATTGGTTTCTTGAGGAAATAAACTTAAACCCACTTCTGCGGCAACTTCTCTATCTACTTGATACACTTCCCCGGCAATTGCCGGCCCCAGGGCCAACACTAAGTTATCTAAACAACTACCGGAGTTTAATAACTGCTTAACTGCTTTGACAACTATTCCCTTAGCTGTCCCTCTCCATCCAGAATGAATCGCCACCCCAACACCGCTAGAGCGATCGCCTATTAGTACAGGTGTACAATCAGCACTGGCCACCCAAATCCCTTGACCGGAAGCATCGGTAATAATTCCATCCGCTTCGGCTATTTCTGGGTTAGTAATCCCTTGGGGATTTAATAGGCGATCGCCATGTACCTGTTTGACCCGATAAACTGGTACATTTGCCCCTAGAGCAGCCGTAAAAGCTTCCGGGGTTTGGGGGTAATAATGACGGGTAAAAAAGCCGTGGGACCAGTCCTCTAAGAGATTACAGGTAAGATAGGGCAATCCTTGCCATGTTTGCCATTGCCACAGAGAAGTCTCGGTTAATCGGACATCGATCGCTACATTGGTCACAGTCTAAGCCTCTCTGGCTGCAATAATACCTTATTCTTTCCTATCCTAGTTCTGAGCTTGGCAAACGGCAACCGGAAAATTATTGTCAAAACCCTTGACAAATGGCGAGACTTGCTTTAGACTTTTTATATAATGGGAATCCGTGCACCCATATATATAGGGTTTTTGAGGGAAGATAAGAGAGAAAAAAATAGCCTCAAGAATCTGGTTGGGTAGGAAGAGGATAAAGGTATAAAGACGGAAAATTTCTCTCCCCCTCAGTACAATGAGTCTCAATGTATGCTAGGGCTGAATCAATCTGTCTATCATTAAGACCAAGTTTTTCACGAATCAGCTTGGGGGGATACTGAGCCTGTAGGTAATCCATAACATCATAAAGGGTAATTCGCGTACCGGCGATTATCAATCCACGCTCTGTACGAATAATAGCTGATTGCCCGTTGGATACCAGAACCATACTCATAACCTTCTAGAATTTCATTCTATAGCTTATTTTACCGCAAATTCAGTATAGGGTCGAATATGTTCGGGTTTAAAGGCAAGGACAATTTGCTCTTTAGGAATACCGGCGGCTAATAAATCAGTGGCAATACCGTCTTCGGTTCCGTCTCGTTGTATCCAGATTTTACCATTAATAATTTGTAAATGCAGTAAACAGCCATGTACTCTTTCTCGGTTATCCCAACCTTCTAAGAGAATTAGATAGTTATCAGAGTCTTTGTCAATAATGAGGAGGCGGTTTACCTCTCCAGTAGCATAGCGCAAGTTTGCATAATAACGGAGAGATTCAATAATAATTTTTCTCATTTTTTCTAAACTATCCATCTTAAAATAACCTCCTCAATTTCGTCAAAAATTAATAATTTTAATCGTTTATTGTCTAATAAAACTTGACCAATAGGATCTTCAAAAATATCGGCAAAAGCTTGTTGATGAATTGCTAAATATAAAGTTCTTTCAGATTTTAGTTTTGTCAATAAATCATAGTATAAAATATATTGTCCTAATGCTTTTTCTAAGTCATCGATAGATGATTTGCCAACAAAACTTTTAATTTCAATGGCAATTTTTTGATTGTCTTTTTCGGCGGCAATAATTTTTTCTGCTCCTAAGTCAATATATAAATCTCTTTTTCCCCAGCGAATAATTAGGGGGTCATGGGTAATTGTCCAGCCATCTTTGTCTAAGGCAGTTCTCACGGTATCATGATAAATATCTTTTGCTAGCATTTTTATTATAACTGATGATTATTAGAGATGCAGCGATTTTGGTACTGTTGAAGAATCGGTGATTCGTCTTTTTCATCTCGTTCCCAGTTTCTACCTGAAGCATACATTAAAGCAGAGCCTTGGCACAAGCAAGTTAAATTGATTTTATTTATCCATTTTTGCCTTGAGAAATTCTTCTAATTTCTTCATATCTTCTTGACTAGGAGTAAGGGTAAATCTAGTTACACCTGATTCAGTTCGCATTCTATCCATATAAATTCTTAGGGCTTCATCATCTTCTCGATGGGAGAGGACATATTTTCTTAATTCTGGGCGAGACATTTGGTAAAAATCAGGTTGATGATTCATCTTCAAACTCCACATTAGTGAGCAAGATGCTCACATTACTATTTTCATCATACCGAAATAGATGAATATCGGTATAGAAGTTATACAGGGTTTGACACATTCTAATGCAAGTAAGCATCTGTTCGGGAGTGGGTATCATTATTGATGGCTTTTTCCTCCAATTTACGAGTTTATACCTGTAATAAGTATAGCATAATACTGGATTGAAACAGCTAATTTAGTGCCTTAGATTTAAGGGAATGCGAGCATCCTGCTCGCTAATTATTCAGGTAGTCTGCTCGCTAGATGTTATATACTAAGCCAGAGCCTTGGCACAAGCAATAACTGTTAACTGTTAACTGAATAAAAAGCAGAGCCTTAGCACAAGCAAGAGGGCTAGAGGGCAGAAGGAGAGGAAGTTATGGTACTCTCGCACAACACTCGAAAACCGAGGTCGTAGTTGAGAATAGCGCGGTCAGCCTGGTAGCTACGATACGCTGAACGGCAATACGGGGAAATGCCAACCCAAGAACCTCCGCGTACTACACGAGATTTATTGTTTTGTAACAACACATCAAGATTGTTTGATATAGCTTGATACAATTCTTCGTTTCCCTCATCCCATACCCGACCATCATTGGGCGCGTCTTCATAGTTATCGTGCCAAGGATCCAGACACCATTCCCAAACGTTCCCGTGCATATCATAAAGTCCAAAGGCATTTACGATTTGAAACCTGCCTACGGCCGTCGTCCTTGCAGGAGCGGTTTGCCCGTAATTTGCCAAAGCTGGGTCAATTTTCCACCCAAAATGATAGGGCGGATAAACTGTATTGTGAATTAATTCTTCACTGATAACCGATAACTGATAACTGACAACTGACCTACAGGCGTATTCCCACTCTGCCTCACTAGGTAAACGGTATTGATAGCCTTTCCCTTTTTCCTGAGACCAGCGCGATAGTCTTTCACAGAATTCCACTGCATCCTGCCAACGAATACGTTCCACTGGTCGGCAGCTATTTCCTTTATAGTATGAAGGTTCTGGGTTGAGATCCCGTTTAACTTTAGGCAAAAAAGCCACTGCTCGCCACTGCGCCTGTGTTATCGGATATTTACCCATCAGGAAGGGAGAAATCTTGACCTTGTGTTGCGGGCGTTCATAGCTGTACGCCCCTTCTTCTCCTTCAGAAGCACCCATCCAAAACTCACCCCCAGGAATTTCCACTATTTCTAGGTTTATTCCGTCTTCTAACTCTTCGATTACTGTGGCTGGTAGGTCGTTTTCTGCGATGATTGAGAGGGCAATATTTCCTTGCTTATCAACCTCTGCTGTCCAGATAGGAACCTCCTCTCCCCACTGCTTCAGCAACCAGGACGCTGACAGCCTTATCTGTGGTTTTTCCTTCTCATCTGTGAGTAATTGCCATAGCCTTTCTTGATTGAGGAATAATTTACGGACTGCCTCTTTTTCTAATGTCTCTCGCTCTAAATTATCAATATCTGGACTTCTCAGGTAAGAACGTAACTCCTCCTGGCTACTAGCTTGGAGAAACTCTTGAGCCAAGTCCGTAGTTTCCACTGTGTCTTTATATTGTTGCAGGACTTTCTCCGCATCTGCTAACTTGTCACCCGACCACAAATAATACTGAGATTTGTTATTTTTTTGCCAGTCTTTGGCATCTTTATCCACCTGTTTGGCTAATTCTCTTCCCTTGCGATTTTCGTTTCGCCACAGATTCAGGTTGTCCCACTTTTCAATTAAAGCTTCATGTGCCAAATCTACCCAAGCTTCTTCTTCTCGTTCAGTTTTTCCCGTTACTAAAAGGCGACCTTTCACTAATCCTTGTTTACCTTCAATCAGTTCTTTTAAAACTTTTTGTCCTTCTTGATTATCTCCAGCTAGAGACAAGATCAAGGCTTTTGATTGACGCAATCTGGTATCTTTTTCCCCATCTCCTATTTGCAGAAGATTCAAGAAAATTCGCTTAATTAAAGCTTTTTCTGCTTCCGTTCGCTCCTGCTGCGGTGAGTCTTTTTCATAATCCTTGTATTGATAGACTTTATCAGCTTGACAATTTAACGCTCCTACTATCCCACCTATCGCCTCATAAGTATCTAAAGTAACCTGATACTTTGCTTCATCTCGCCTCTGCCAAAGCTGGGTTAAAGCAAACTCTAATAAAGGCAAAAATCCTGGTTCTTGTTTAATATCTTTGAGGATTTGATTGAGTAAATTATTAGTAACTTCATAACCTTGCAGCTTGGCTGGTTCGCTGATAGCTTCTAGCAAATCTAATCCCCTTAGATCTGGCAGATATTCAGCGTTATTTTGAATCAGTTGTCGCAGCCCATCGTAACGCAAACAGGGTTCAATAAAATCCGCCCTCATGGTAGCGACAACTGCCAGAGGAGAGTCTGGAATTGTGGCAACTTGAGTAATCAATTCAATAAAGCGATCGCGCTGTTCCGCTAGAGCAAAAGTGAATAATTCCTCAAATTGATCTACCACCAGCAAGAATTTGTGTTCGCGGGGAAAAAGTTCTAATAGCGGTTTTAAGCCTTCCCTGTCTTGATTATTGATACATTGATCCAGCAATTGTTGATCATCTCGAAAATAGGGTAACAGCAGGCTTTCCAACATTGTCAACGGCTTAAATCCAGGCTTGATCGGTTCGAGAATTTGCCATCCTAATTCTTCCAACCAGGGTATCAATCCCGCCAGAACTACCGAAGATTTCCCACTTCCAGAAGCACCAATCAGAGGGACAAAATTTAGCCGATCCAGCTTAGATTTGATGTCGTCCACCACTCGCTTGCGTCCGAAGAAGAAATCACGTTCTTCCTTAGTAAACGCCAGCAATCCTTGATAGGGACAGCGCAATTCTCCCTTCTCATCTAGTAACGGGTTCACTTCTTTAACTTGAGGTTGCGCCCCATATTTGACCAGAATTAGCGATCGCCCAACTCCCATGCGAATCGGTTCTTGACCCTTCCCTCGCAATTCCCGCGAAACGAAATCAAACAGGCGATCGGCACTAATTTCTCCCGTTTCTGGGTCAGCCTGTTTTTGCGACAATCCCTTCAGTAAAGCGGCGGTGAACAAACTGTATTCCTCATCTTCCCAAGCTACCTGTTGTGACCGACAGGCAGCGATTAGGTAGTAATCTTGCTTCTCCTTAAACGCTGAGAGGCTAGGTTCTAGCAAAGTGCGATTTAATTCCCGATTTTCGGGCAATAACGCCCCCGCATGGCAACAGTCTAGCATTACCACCAGATTACTCAAACTAGAACGCCGTAATAAAGGATTGAGTTCTCGGTCTAAAGAAATGGCATTTTTGCCGTCGGGTTGGCTATCGGAGGTGGCGAGATAGGCTTCCCCGTCACCGATGCGATTGATCAGGCGAAACCCGTGTCCTGAAAAGTAGATCAAGACTTCTTGATTTTTGGTCTGCTCTCCCGATAAGATTTGCTTTAAGGCTTGCAAGACTTCATTCCCCGTTACCTTTCCTGGAACAACTTCGTAGCGTTTTTCTGCGGCAATCCAGCGATTGGGTAGGCGTTCTACATTGGCAAATGTCCCAGTATTCTCCAAGAATTTAGCAACAGCTTCCGCATCTTTGGCGGGTTTACTCAAAGGTGGCAGGAAATTGGGGTTATCGTAATGGTTAATGCCGATGACGAGGGCGTAGCGAGCCATAGACAGTCAGCAAGGGATAGAAATGTTTTTTATATTAGGTTGTTTTTTGGTAAACTGCAAGGAAAGCATAGGCCCTCCCTTAGATAATCTTTTCTTATCATCACAAGTACGGGAGAGCCAAGAAATAGTTAAGAAAAAAGTTAATTTTCAATTTCTGCATTATTTATGACTCGACTAACTCCGATCCAAATTGACGAAAACACTCTAATTTATATAGAGTCCACCGATGACCTAGAAATTCCTGCCGAGACAGTAAAAACCGAGGGAAGAGTTCCTAAAAGGGGAACTTCTATACCAGATAAACAGCAAATTTTGCAGAATTTTCAGACAATTGAAGATACAATTCGTACCTACACTACTTATACCTTAAACGCTTTTCGCAATTTAGCCATTGCCAACATTGAGGAAGTCACTTTACAATTTGGTGTGGAAATCGGCGGTGAGGTAGGAATCCCTTATATTACTAAAGGAACCGCTAAAAGTAATTTAAATATTACGGTTAAGTGTACCTTTCCTAAGCCGCCGAACTCGTCTGATTGATGGTTCAATATTTAACGTTTTCTGGTTCTTCCGTATATTCCCAAAATAAGAGAGCCAAATAATCTTGATTAAGGTCTCTGGTCTTGATTTTGGGGATAACTGGGGAATAGATCTCTGGGGAAATCCTCGGCACTTAAACAGGTTTGTAAAGCTTGGGAGGGATTATTTTTGTCCGCACCACGACTGACAGCGATAACGCACTCGGAAAAGCGCCCGGGTAATAAACTTTGACGACAGGAATCTAAAACCTGTCTAGAAATCCCTAATTTATCGGGTTCCTTGGCTGTTTCTGTTTCCGTTTGTTTGAGGGAATTAGCGGCAAACAAGGGGGCAGCGCGATGGATATCGACCACACAATTACCTAGGTCAATAGGACGACGCACTTGAAAACAAGCTTGCAGAGCCAGATTACCATCGATCGGGGTTTTGGATTTAATCATCACCACACACCGGGATAATTCTTTAGGAATTAATGCTTCTGAACAAGCGGTGGCGGCATCTTCGGGACTGACTCCCGTGCGGACAATCTGACTGATACAGGCACTAAATTGATTATTGTTGCCAAATGCGATCGCTGTTCGGTTCATTTCTACTAAGCCAAGGGAAATAGTAGCGATCGCGCTCCAACTAGCAATTTTTTTAATATGGTTTTTCATTGTTTGCTCACACCCAAGATTTTAAGGCTAACTGGCCTTGATCTTAACAGATTCACGGGGAACAGGGAACACAGAGATGGGGGAATGGGGAGATGGGGGAAGGGAGAAGGGAGAAGGGAGAAAAAAAGGCTGACTACTGGCTCCTGACTCCTGACTCCTGACTCCTGATTCCTGACTCCTAAAACCCAAGGGCCAAAATTAGTATTCTGGTACAGTGGAATCGACTTCGCGACTCCAGGCGCTGATACCACCTTTGACGTTAATTCCTTCGATACCTGCGTCTTTGAGGATAGCGAGGGCTTTAGCGGAACGTCCCCCCATCTTACAATGGGCGATAAGACGATAACCGTTGACTAATTCCTTAATTTTGGGAATTGCCGCACCATTTTCGATATCGGGTAGGGGAATTAGCACCGAGTTGGGGATATTAGCGATTTGGTACTCGTTGGGATTACGCACATCGATGAGAATGTAATCATTGGCATTGCTGTCAATTAGTGCTTTTAACTCTACTACGGTCATTTCTGTCATTTTTTGCTGTTCTGCTGCTTCTTGTGCTTTTGCTTGCGGAATACCGCAGAATTGTTCGTAATCAATTAGTTTTTCAATGACGGGACGGATAGGATTCGGACGCAATTTTAACTCGCGGAATTTCATTTCCCAAGCATTGTAAAGCAGTAAACGACCACTGAGGGTATCCGGTGCGCCGAGGATGATTTTAATGGCTTCTGTGGCTTGAATTGTGCCGATTACTCCGGGTAAAACCCCTAAAACGCCGCCTTCGGCACAGGAGGGAACCATCCCCGGTGGTGGCGGTTCGGGATAGAGATCGCGGTAGTTGGGACCGCCTTGGTAGTTAAAAACGGTTGCTTGTCCTTCAAAGCGGAAAATTGAGCCATAGACGTTGGGTTTGTCGAGAAGAACACAAGCATCATTAGTCAGATAACGGGTGGGGAAATTATCCGTCCCGTCGATGACTACATCATAGGGGGCTAAAATGTCAAGGGCATTTTCGGAACTTATGCGGGTTTCGTACAAATCCACCTGACAATAGGGGTTAATTTCTAGAATTCTGTCCTTAGCGGAAACAATTTTCGGTTTACCTACCCAAGAAGTGCCGTGAATAATTTGACGTTGCAGATTGGAACTATCGACGATATCGAAGTCAACAATACCGATTCTACCGATGCCAGCCGCCGCTAGATAGAGTAAAAGCGGGGAACCGAGTCCCCCGGTGCCGATGCAGAGAACACTGGCGGCTTTTAGTTTTTTTTGACCTTCTAAGCCCACTTCGGGCAGAATAATGTGTCGAGAGTAGCGTTGAACCTCCTCTTTGGAAAGTTCGATCGCCGCGAGATTAGGATTTAGCATAGATTGGGTAAATAGTGAAACCTGACTCGATTCGGGCAAGAATTTCGTCTCAGCACGATTTAGAGACAAAAATCAGGAAGACTCGATCGCTTCCTGGATTTTCAATTCTTTCTATGCTTATGATAGTGTGAGGGTCTGGCTCCGTGTTGTTAATATTAGTTAACTTTCCCCTGCCACTTGGGTGCGATATTCACTAGCGGAGAGGGTATCAGCCAAGGCAGTATCGGGATTTTCTACCCGCACTTTTAATAACCAACCCTCCCCGTGGGGATCATCGGCAATTAATTCGGGGGAGTCAATCATCGCTTGATTGCGATCGACTACGGTCCCCGAGACGGGAGGATAAAGATCTTCTACCGCTTTTACCGATTCAATCGTGCCGAAACTACTACCTACTTCCAGTGCCTCTCCCAATTCGGGCAATTCTAGAAACACGATATCACCCAATTGATCGACGGCAAAAGCACTAATTCCCAAGGTAGCGATTTCACCTTCGAGTCTGACGTATTCGTGGGTTTCTAGGTATCTCAAATCCTCGGGATATTCCAGTTCCATCGTCTGTCTCTAAATATTTACAGCATCAGTTAGTTTACTAGATCTCTTGGGGAAAATGTTCATCGGCTGGGGCTGTTTTATTGCCGATCGCTACCTAGACAAAATTAATTACACCGATCGAACCCTGATTAAACAGCTAGAATTGGTCTAGGTTGATCGGGGAACGCCACAGAACACTGGAAAAGTAAGGGTTAGCCGCTTTTTTAGCTCACTTAACAATACCCAGTTTAAATGCCTCCTAGCTTACTTATGTTAAATCCCATCTTAGAGCCTCGTGGTGGCGAACATCAAACCATAAGAGCCTTTTTTGAGCCAAAAAACATCGCTGTGGTGGGATTTAATCGCCAAAATCCCCAACTTGATCGCACTCTTTTACATAATCTCCATCATAATCCCGGTCAGCACCGTCTTTATCTAGTTAATCCTCACCCCGAAAACTGGCTCGATCTTCCCACCTATAGCAGTTTAGAGGATATCCAGGCGGCGATCGATCTGGTAATTATCACCGCCCCTGCCCCCGAAATTCCCGCTATTATCGCCCAATCTGTCGAAAAACAGGTTAAATGCGCCCTGATTCTCTCCACGGGTTTTCGGGAAACCGGCCAGATGGGGGAAAATTTACTCAGGGAAATTAAAGCGATCGCTGGTCAAAAATTACGCATCATCGGTCCCCATAGCTCAGGAATCTGCAATATAAGCCAAAATCTTAACGCCACCTTTTCCCCCATCCTGCCGAAAACCGGTTCAATTGCCCTGATTAGTCAAAGTGGCGCGATCGCTGCTGCCGTGCTTGATTGGAGTTTAAGCGAAAATGTCGGTTTTAGTCACTTTATCTCCCTCGGAGTCCTTTTAGATGTGGATTGGGGCGAATTACTCTATTATTTGGGAGACGATCCCCAAACCAAAAGCATCGTTATCTACCTGGAATCCCTGAATAATGCCCGCTCTTTTCTGTCCTCAGCCCGAGAAGTTGCCCTAAATAAACCAATTATCGCCATTAGTCGCCACAGTACCGACTTTGACCCCACTTCTCTTTCCCATGCTGGCAAATTGACCAGCGATCAGCTAACTCTCTCCGCTGCCTTTGCTCGCTGTGGCATCGTGGAAGTACAAAGACTGGCCGATCTCTTGAATATCACGCAAGTTTTAGCGAAAATTCCCCGATTTCCCCGGGGAAAACGCTTGACAATCATCAGCAATGGTGTTGCTCCCGCTCTTTTAGCGGCCTCGGCTTTACTGGCGGAAGATGGACAACTGGCAACCCTTACCCCCGCAACGATCGGAAAACTAGCGCCTCTTGTTCCCGCGGATATCGTCCCCCAAAATCCCATCGATCTGCGTCGCAGCAGCGATCCCGATAGCTACGCTCGCGCCCTAGAGATCGCTTTAGCGGATGCACATACCGACGCGGTGTTGATGATTCTCTCGCCTCGCTTTAACACTGATCTGCGAGAAATTGCCCTTAGAATTGCCTCAATCGCTCAAAATAGCACAAAACCCATTTTAGCAAGTTTGATGGGGGGAGAGGGCATTGCAGAGGGAGTATCGTTATTAAATCAGCAAGGTATCCCCACCTATCGCTATCCCGATTCGGCGGCCCGGGTGTTTAATTTGCTCTGGAAATATGAGGAGAATCTACGCGGTCTTTATCAAACGCCAATTTTAACCAATTCTCAGGAAAATGGCTCCGATCGAGTTTTAGTGAGCCAGATTATTGAGCAAGCAGGGGATAGAACAATTCTCAGTGAGCTAGAGTCTTTAGAGCTACTGAAAGCTTATGGAATCCCTGTTATTGTCACTAAAGTCGCCGAAAGTGCCGCAGAAGCAGTTAATCTCGCTGAATCTCTCGGTTATCCCGTGGTGATGAAACTGCATTCCCAGACGATTATCCATAAAAGCGCGGTGGGTGGGGTACAATTGCCGCTTTTTTCCCCTAGGGCAGTGGTGCAAGCGTATCAAGCGATCGAAGCTAATGTTAGCGCACAAGTGGGTGGGGAGCATTTTCTCGGGGTGAGTATTCAACCGATGTTAGAAATCGATCGAGGATATGAGTTAATTATCGGCTCTAATTACGATGATCAGTGCGGACCGGTGATAATTTTCGGTACTGGTGGCCGTTTAGTCGATATTTTTCAAGATTACGCCACCGCTCTACCTCCTTTAAATACTAATCTCGCTCGCCGACTTTTAGAAAAAACCAAGATTTATCGGGCTTTTCAGGGGACAAATGGGCTTAAATCGCTTAATTTGGCGAATTTAGAGCAAATAATCGTTAGATTTAGTAACCTGGTTAGTGAACAACCTCGCATTAAAACTATCGATATTAATCCCTTTTTTGCCGATTCAGAGCAATTAATCGCCCTTTCCGCCTCTATCCTTCTTCATCCTCCAACTACTCCCCCAGAAAAGTTATCTCATCCGGCGATTCGTCCCTATCCCGAACATTATATAGAACCTTGGACGACGAAAAGAGGCTTAAAGGTGCTAATTCGTCCAATTCAGGCAGCGGATGAGCCTTTAGTGCGACAATTTCACCATTATCTCTCGGAAGAAACCATTTATTATCGTTATTTTCACCTTGTCAATCTCGATCGCCAAACCGCTTATGATCGTCTTACGCGCATTTGTTTTATCGACTACGATCGAGTAATGAGCTTAGTGGTAGAGATTAATAACGATCAGACGGAAGAACCAGAAATTATCGCTATAGGACGCTTAAATAAACTGCACGGCGTTAATGTGGCAGAATTTGACCTATTAGTTAGGGATGACTATCAAGGTCAAGGAGTTGGTACAGAATTACTACAGCGTTTAGTCACTATTGGCAAAAAGGAAGGATTAGAGGGAATCGAAGGGGAAATTTTAAGGGATAATCGCGCTATGCAGATGATAGCCGCTAAAGTAGGGTTTTCTCTCTATAAAACTGCCGATTTTGTCAAAGTGGAACTTGAATTATGAAGCCTTTTTGACAAGCTGATCACTAATTTTCTGGCTGAATTGTTTGGGCTAATCCTTGCTCTAAAGTAAAGGGAGGTTGCCAATCTAGGGTTTTTTGAATATAGCTAGAGTCAACGGCAAGAGAACCAAGCAAGCGATCGATATTATAGCTGTTAAAAGGGAGGTTTTTCCCTGTTATAGATTCTACCCTATCACCCAGATAACCTAAGAATCTAAGTAAGGTAGTGGGGACGGGCAGCAATTGACAGGGTTGTTGAATTTGTTGAGCAATGAGTCGAATTAATTGGGGAGTAGAAACAGCTTGGTTATCGCTAATTAAAAAGATTTGATTAGCGGCCTTAGGATGATCTAAACAGGTAATAATGGCAGCGACTAAGTTACCCACAAAGACAAAACTGCGGCAATTTTTTATTGCACCAAAAGGTAAAGGTAATCCCCGTTTAATTAGTTTCATCAAGCGCTCCATATTAGCACGATTGCCTAGTCCGTAAACTAGAGTAGGACGAATAATTGTCCAAGTCATGTCACTATCTTTTGCTAGTTGAATTAAAGCTTGTTCTGCTTGCAGTTTACTACGACCATAGGGACTATCGGGGTGACAGGGAGAATTTTCGTTAAGAATATTATCACTTTCGGCAGCCATAGCATGAATAGAACTGACAAAAATAAAGTGCTTAACTCCCGCTTTTAGCGACTGCTTCACTAGGTTAATAGTCCCCTTAGTGTTAACTTTTATAAATGCTGCTTCTGGATTGGATATAGTCTCATGAAGGATATGAGCGCGTCCTGCTAGATGAATAACGGTATCAATGCCTAGCAATGCTTCTTGCCAATCGGTCATATCATCAATTTCACCCACCTGAATAGCCTTAATTGACAGGGATGCAGGAAACTCAAATTTCTGGCGAATTGCAGCTGTTATCTGGCAGTTATGTTGATGTAAAGTTGGCAGTAAGTGGCTGCCAATAAAGCCGGTAGAACCTGTAACTAAAACGTTTTTCATTATTAATTATTCAATTAAGTTTAGTAAAGTTTCCAACCATGTTTATTGAAAAAATACACAGCCGATTGAGCAAAGACTATTGCCAGTTTAGTAGAGTTGTGCGCTCCTCTTGCCCAATGATGATAAATATTTACATGGGGATAAAGTATGGTTTTGTATTTTTTAGACATTCTAAGGGTTAAATCATAATCTTCAAAATACATAAACATATTTTTATCAAAGTAGCCAATATCATCTAAATATTTTCTGTTAAATAGCATAAAACAACCACTAATAATCGGTACTTCTATTATCTGGTTATAGCTGATATCTCGCATTTCATACCAGTCTAATCTCTTTTTGAAAAGAAACTGCATTTTTTTAGGAATAAAACGTCTAATAAATAAAGTCAAAACCGTAGGTTGACGCTTGCAAAGGTATTGGATGTCCCCGCTCGGGTAAGATATTTTTGGAGTAATCAATCCCACCTCTTGATGTTTATCGAGGTAGTGAATAAGTTCAGTGATCACATTATTATCAAAATAAACATCTGGATTGATAACTAAATGATAATCATATTTTTTAGCTCTAGTAATAGCTAGGTTATGTGCTTGACCAAAACCAACGTTATTACCATTATTGAAGTAATAATCTATATCGTATTCCTGAAAATCATCAAAGATTTTTTTTAGTTCATCAGTAGGAGAGTTATCTACTACTGATAAATTAATTTCTATGGGTGTGCTGAACAGAGATTTAATTGCTTGAGTAACTATCTCTGGGTCATTTTTGTAAAGGACAAGGGAGGCCGTAAGTTGCATAAGTATCTAAAGCTATCTTTTACTAAAAAGAGTATCCAAACAGTTCTATATCTTCCTTTAGATGTTCACTAATAATATTTTTAGTTTCTTCGTTATAATAACTCCTGTAGTCTCGCTGACGTTGAGGATTTTGATTGACGCTTGCTAGTTTTACTTCTGGTAACTTAAGCAATTCTAGTATTCTCTCATAGTCTTTTTGTAAAGTCTCAAATCTACCGATGAAATCCAGGATAATCTCGCCATTTTTATCAGCTAAAAACCTTTTTTGCAGGCCCATCCCTTTTTGAGCTTTCCAGTATATATATTCCTCAAAACTCATCGCTCTAACCACATGATGTAAAGGATGCAGCTTTCTCCAACAGAGATATTTATACATTGATACCTCTAAATCCCAAGGGTTTCTGACAAAGGCAAATTTGAAAAGTTCATTATATTTATCTTGACCAATTAGGTTTTTAACCTCTAGGGCTGAAGGGTGAGGATTCAAATAGCCTTGAGGAAATTTAAAAGAATCATAAACCCAACCCATAGGGTCAGAATAAAGGTAATTGCGAAGATTAACTTTATTTCCCAAACGAAAATTAATTCTCCCTAATACCCAATCAATTTTATAGTTAAAATATTCCCAGTCATTTAAGATGATTTTTCTCATAGATTTCTCCAAAGACGACCCCGCTACTTTGGGATTATGGATAAAAAGAAAGTTGTATTTGTAGGAAATTAACATTTTATTCTTGCCTCCAGTTGATTTTTTAGGGCTGATTCAAGTCTGAATTGCATCACTATCTGATCTACCTTTATAGAATACCTCATTGGGGGTCTGATAGTCAAGACATTTTCGAGGACGATTGTTAATTAAGTTTACGGCTCTTTCCACCTCCTCTGGCTTAACGATTTTAAAATTCGTTCCCTTGGGGAAAAATTGTCTTAACAGTCCATTGGTATGCTCGTTTAATCCCCTCTCCCACGAATGATA
>NZ_SFBO01000100.1:0-27308 GCF_007095705.1 Microcystis sp. Msp_OC_L_20101000_S702 | reverse complement strand
ATGTATATTTATAACTATCGGGCCTTTGATTTGTATCAGAAACCAGTTATCAGTCTCGCTATATTAGGAGATGAACGAGTAAATTGGCGACCAGATTCCTATAATTATACTATCGCTGGTTGTGAAGTGAGTCTGAAATTCCCAACAGTCAAATTACTGGACTATGAGGAAAGCTGGTCAGAACTAGAAGCAAGTAGCAATCCCTTTGCTATAATCGTCATGGCACACCTGAAAACAAAAGCGACTACTGGGAAGCTGCCACAACGGGAACAGTGGAAGTGGAGGTTAATCAGGGGATTGTATGAAAAGGAGTTCGAGAGGGAACAGATAATTAAACTGTTTGAAATCATCGACAATATGATGACTTTATCCCCTGAATTACAGTCAAGCTTAGAGAGTAAAATCAAACAATTTGAGGAGGAAAGAACCATGCCTTTAGTAAGTAATATGGAGTTACGAGGGATAGAACAGGGTAAGGAAATTGGAGCGTTAGAAAATGCTCGTGATTTTGTCAAAACAGTTTTGCAAGCTCGCTTAGGTGAAGTTCCTTTAGATGTGGAACAATACCTGAATAAAGTTTCGGTACTATCTACATTACAAGAAATTGTTAAATTAGCAGCTACCGCTAATTCTCTCGCAAAATTTAAGCAGTCTTTGGCAAAAATCCAATCCTAGAACTTCTTGAGAAACCCGGTTTCTTTGAGAACCTATTTAGAAACCGGGTTTCTTGTCTTTGAGAAACCGGGTTTCTTGTCTTTGAGAAACCCGTTTTCTTGTATAAATGTTAATTTTTGTTATAGAAACCTTGAAAGATTGGCGATTCTTTGCGTAAAATAGTCGCATTAATCTTTTGCAGTTAACGTCATGACTTCTATTAATACCCACTGAAACCATAATAAATCATAAGCAAAAATCAATGTTAATAATCGATTCTAATCTATACCAGAGATGAACGTGGGTTGGCTTAAGTACCTAAGCAAAATTAATGACACAAATCTAACCCCCCCCTTGCTCCTTGCCTATCTCCACTAGGAAATTTATTCTGCACCACTACCTAACTGTTTAATTTTCACCCTTTATTCAGGAAAAAGTCATGTCAACTCCTTTTTTAGTTAAAGATATCAACCTTGGTGCCTTTAGCTCCTACCCCGGCAGTCTAACGGTGCTGGGCAACACCCTGTTCTTCATCGTCGATGACAACGTTAACGGTTATAAATTGTGGAAGAGCGACGGTACGGTAGCCGGTACAGTTGCGGTGGCCGACATCCGCTCCCGCCCCAATCTGACGGCAGTGGGCAACACCCTGTTCTTTGCCGCCCGTGACGGCGTGAACGGTTATGAATTGTGGAAAAGCAACGGCACGGCGGCCGGTACAGTTTTGGTCAAGGATATCCGCCCCGGTTCCTTTGGGTCCTTCCCCCGCTATCTAACGGCAGTGGGTAACACCCTGTTCTTCAATGCCTATGACGACGTGAACGGTCGGGAATTGTGGAAAAGCGACGGCACGGCGGCCGGTACGGTTCTGGTCAAGGATATCCTCCCCGGTTCCTTTGGGTCCGACCCCCGCAATCTAACGGCAGTGGGCAGTACCCTGTTCTTCACTGCCTATGACGGCGTGAACGGTGGGGAATTATGGAAAAGCGACGGCACGGCGGCTGGTACGGTTCTGGTCAAGGATATCAACCCCGGTGGCTCTTGGTCCTCCCCCCGCTATCTAACGGCAGTGGGCAACACCCTGTACTTCACTGCCAATGACGGCGTGAACGGTTGGGAATTGTGGAAAAGCGATGGCACGGCGGCTGGTACAGTTTTGGTCAAAGATATCGCCCCCGGTGGCTCTTCGTCCTACCCCCGCAATCTAACGGCGGTGGGCAACACCCTGTTCTTCATCGCCGATGACGACGTTAACGGTCGGGAATTGTGGAAAAGCGACGGCACGGCGGCCGGTACGGTTCTGGTCAAGGATATCCTCCCCGGTTCCTTTGGGTCCTTCCCCCGCTATCTAACGGCGGTGGGCAGTACCCTGTTCTTCATCGCCGATGACGACGTTAACGGTCGGGAATTGTGGAAAAGCGACGGCACGGCGGCCGGTACGGTTCTGGTCAAGGATATCAACCCCGGTGGCTCTTCGTCCTACCCCCGCTATCTGACGGCGGCGGGCAGTACCCTGTTCTTCACTGCCAATGACGGCGTGAACGGTTATGAATTGTGGAGGAGCGACGGCACGGCGGCCGGTACAGTTTTGGTGGGCGACATCCGCCCCGGTGCCTCTGGCTCCGACCCCCGGGGCCTGAGAGTAGTGGGCAACAACCTGTTCTTCAGCGCCGATAATGGCGTGAACGGTACTGAATTGTGGGCTGTGAGTACGCTCGCAATTCCCACCCTCGCCATTGCCGCCACCAATGCCAATCAAACCGAGGGCAACAGTGGCAGTAAAGCCTTCACCTTCACCGTCACTCGTTCAGCTAACACCACGGGAAGCAATAGCGTTGACTGGGCAGTTACCAGCAGCGGCACTTTTCCCGCCAATGCCACGGATTTTGTCGGAGGAGTCTTACCGTCAGGAACCGTGAGTTTTGCCCCGGGGGAAACCAGTAAAGTGATTACTGTTAACGTCCAGGGAGATACCACATTTGAACCGAACGAAAACTTTACCGTCACCCTCTCCAATGCCACCAACGGCGCTACCATTACCACCGCTACTGCCACGGGAACAATCAATAATGATGATGTAGCAGCTCCCACCCTCACCATTGCCGCCGCCAGCAGCAGTCGAACCGAGGGCAACAGTGGCAGCAAAGCCTTTACCTTCACCGTCACTCGTTCGGTTATCACCACCGGAAGCAATAACGTCAGTTGGGCAGTTACCGGCACGGGAACCAATCCCGCCAACGCTGCCGATTTTGTCGGGGGATTGTTACCCAGTGGGGTGGTGAGTTTTGCCCCGGGGGAAACCAGTAAAGTAATTACTGTTAACGTCCAGGGGGATACAACAGTAGAACCGAACGAAAACTTTACTGTCACCCTCTCCAATCCCACCAACGGAGCTACTCTCGGCACTCCATCTACGGCAACCGTGACTATTGTTGACGACGACGGCTCCGTTCCTTTTTTAGTAGATATCCGTCCCGGTGCCTTTAGCTCCTACCCCAAAAATCTGACAGCAGTGGGCAGTACCCTGTACTTCATCGCCGATGACGACGTTAACGGTTATGAATTATGGAAGAGCGACGGCACGGTAGCCGGTACAGTTGCGGTGGCCGACATCCGCTCCCCCGGCAATCTAACGGCAGTGGGCAACACCCTGTTCTTTGCCGCCCGTGACCTTCTTAACGGCATTGAATTATGGAAAAGCAACGGCACGGCGGCCGGTACGGTTCTGGTCAAAGATATCCTCCCCGGTTCCTCTAGCTCCAACCCCAGCCGTCTGACGGCAGTGGGTAACACCCTGTTCTTCAATGCCTATGACGACGTGAACGGTTGGGAATTGTGGAAGAGCGACGGCACGGCGGCTGGTACAGTTTTGGTCAAAGATATCCGCCCCGGTGACTCTAGCTCCTTCCCCCGCTATCTAACGGCAGTGGGCAACACCCTGTTCTTCAATGCCTATGGCGGCGTGAACGGTACTGAATTATGGAAAAGCGACGGCACGGCTGCCGGTACGGTTCTGGTCAAGGATATCCGCCCCGGTTCCTCTAGCTCCGACCCCCGCAATCTGACGGCAGTGGGCAGTACCCTGTACTTCATTGCCGATAACGGCGTGAACGGTACTGAATTATGGAAAAGCGACGGCACGGCGGCGGGTACAGTTCTGGTCAAGGATATTTTTCCCGGTTCCTTTGGTCTTTTCCCTGAAAATCTAACGGTAGTGGGCAACACCCTGTTCTTCACTGCTAATGACAACGTTAACGGTTATGAATTATGGAAGAGCGACGGCACGGCGGCCGGTACGGTTCTGGTCAAAGATATCTACCCCGATTTCTCTGGCTCCGACCCCCGCAATCTAACGGCAGTGGGCAGTACCCTGTTCTTTACCGCCCGGGACGACGTTAACGGTACTGAATTGTGGAAGAGCGACGGCACGGCGGCTGGTACAGTTCTGGTCAAGGATATCCGCCCCGGTTTCTTTAGTGGCTCCTACCCCGGCAATCTAACGGCAGTGGGCAGTACCCTGTACTTCACTGCCTATGACGACGTGAACGGTACTGAATTATGGAAAAGCGACGGCACGGCTGCCGGTACGGTTCTGGTGGCCGACATCATCCCCGGTGCCTCTGGCTACGGCCCCAGCAGTCTGAAGGTAGTGGGCAATACTTTGTTCTTCACTGCCAATAACGGCGTTAACGGTGATGAATTGTGGGCCTTAAATGTGGGTGGTCCCACAGTTCCCACCCTCGCTATTGCCGCCACCAATGCCAATCAAACCGAGGGCAACAGTGGCAGTAAAGCCTTTACTTTCACCGTCACTCGTGCGGTTAATACCACGGGAACCAATAACGTTAACTGGGCAGTTACTGGTACAGGAACCAATCCTGCTAATGCCACGGATTTTGTTGGGGGAGTATTACCCAGTGGAGTAGTAAGTTTTGCCGCCGGGGAAACCAGTAAAGTGATTACTGTTAACGTTCAGGGGGATACAACAGTAGAACTGAACGAAAACTTTACCGTCACCCTCTCCAATGCCACCAACGGCGCTACTATTACCACCGCTACTGCCACGGGAACCATCAATAATGATGACTTTATCGGTACTTCTGGTCCGGACACCCTTGTGGGAACCTCTGGAGCAGATGCCATGACTGGATTAGCCGGAAACGATACTTATACAGTAAATGATGCCGGCGATTTGGTCATCGAAGCTCTCAACGAGGGAACCGATACCGTGCAAGCTTCGATTTTCTATACCCTTCCTAACAACGTGGAAAATCTCCTCCTCACTGGTACCGGTAATCTTAATGGCACGGGTAATGGCTTAAATAACCAGATTACAGGGAATAGTGGCAATAATAGCCTCAATGGTGCTGCTGGAGTCGATACTTTAACTGGTGGTTTAGGTGCAGATATCTTTATCTTCCAGTTTAGTCAGTCCACCTCGGCAGCCCTAGACCGAGTTACGGATTTTGCTATTGGTACTGATAAAATTGACCTGCTCAGTCAAGCTGGTGCGGCCATTAATGCCCCGGTCGCTTTTACCCGGGCAACAGATAGCACCACGACTAATATTGACACTATTGTTACTAACGTCTTTACCGATGCTAATGGCGCAACAGCCGGAAATCAAGCTCTCGGAATTAACAGCGCTGCTTTAGTGCGGGACAATAGTTCTTCTACTTACCTAATTATCAACGACGGTACGGCAGGCTTCCAAAGTGCTAATGATTTGGTGATTAATCTCACCGGGTTAACGGGTACTTTCCCGGCGCTCGGCACTATTCCAGTCAATAGTTTCTTTGTCTAAATTAATGGGGGGGATTAATTCTCCCCTTTTAATATTTTTCCCTAGTTTTTTTGGTTCTTCGTTACTTGGTATGGTTCGATAGGGTGGTATAAATCGACTAAATCCTTATTTAGCAAGAGACTTAATTGATTAGTTCGTTAGAGAGGGAAAACAATTGGCAAAAATCGAAGCAATGTCTTTCTATATAAGAGTTTCACCCGTCCATTGCATAACACAAACCGAAGAACCTGAAAGTATCAAAAAAATGTCAAACTAATTATTCATTATTTTGACATTTTTCAATCTCTTCATCTCTAGATTCCCGCAACAAGTTATGGGGATATTTATCTTTTAGAAAGCAAAGTAATTGCTTTTTTACCACCGCTTCTTCAATATTAATAATCACTTCCTCTAAAGTTTCACCCTGACTCATACATCCGGGTAAATCGGGAATTAGTTTTTCCCAGACAAAAATGGTAGTAAATTACTAGGTCGGTTTGAGGCTACGAAACCCGACAACCCGACAGAAACCCTCTTAATCCTTTTTTTGCTGAATAAAATGCACAACCGGACTAATTTTTGATTATAACGATTAAATAGGCTTGACTAGATCGCCAACTTGAGGATTTTCAAACGGTAGTCTTTCTCCTAATTTATCAATCATTGATTTTAACTCTCTTTCTCTTTTTGATTGTAACTCTTTCTTTGCTAAGTATTCAATTCCAGAAGGAGTCAAGGGAGGGATATAAGATAATTCAGACAAGTCTCTAGGTTGCAGCAAATGATATTCTCTGATCAAATAATAAAGTTTATTTAAATCTATGTCTGGCTTTTTGTCTGATTCTATAATAGATATTTTATCTTGAACCAAAATAATTCTTCCCGTACCTCTTACTAATTCGAGAAACCCTAAAGATTCTCCCGTATTAGGGTCTATAATTTCTTCCTCGCTTATCCCATATATCAATACTCGGCGACCCACTTGAATTCTATTTCGTTCGCCTCGATTCATGACTAATCGATACGGATCAAGGATATTAACTATCTGGGCGGGGAATGTACCTTTAGGCGATAATAATGTCGTTTCAGTTAGGTTTTCCATGTTTCTTCTAGGGTTGACCGGTATTGAAATTTCTAGGAATGCTAGGCTTGATGATTATTTTTTCAATTAATTTGGGATCGTTTCCATCTAGGGCATCGATAATATTTTGATAGTTAGGATACGGCTGATTTAGAATAGCTTGTATTTTTCCATCATTTTGGATCACGTTTACGAAACCTATTGCAATTAAATTTTCAAACCCGTCATCATCCGTGTAGTAGAAAGAAATATAGATATCATTCGCAAATAGATCTGATGCTTCCAGTAAGCATAGAATATTATTATTCGCATCCTTTTGAACTCTTAGAATTTTAGGGATAATGCGCTGTTTAATTTCAGTCTCTAGCTTTTGGTTTACCTCCTGAAGTTGCTTAACTTCTGCCTCTAATTTTTGCTTCTGTCTAAGAAGTGTGTTAACAGCACTTAACAAAGTGGCTATAAACAGTAGGGTGAAGAAACTGACAATAATTACTAGATCTAGAGGAATAGAAGTATTGAAGGGATAACGAATTAAAGCAATACCTCCTAAAAATCCAAGAAGACCGAGTAAAACCCCTTGAATTTCGTTAAAACTAGACCAAATTAACCCCCAAAAGTTATTTTTCATCTTTGTTCAAAACTCAAGAGACCGGTGATTAGCCAGTCTCTCAAGTCTTATCTATCTATTCTACTCGATTCCTTCGATACGGTCCTCCACTTCTTGATAAAGTTCCTGTAAACGGTCTAAATTCTCTTGAGAAGTTTCCCAGTAACCGCGACCATTAACTTCTAGCAGGGTTCCCACCATCTTGCGGAAAGAATTAGGATTGAGATTCATCAGACGCTGACACATTTCCTCATCTTGAATAAAAGTGGTGTTCACATCTTCATAAACCCAATTATCCACCGCATCAGCAGTTGCCGACCATCCCATCGTATTAACCAAACGCTTCGATAACTCTCGAACCCCCTCATAACCGTGACTTAACATTCCCTCGTACCATTTGGGATTGAGTAACTTGGTGCGGGTATCCAAGCGCACGGTTTCCGATAAAGTACGCACCTGAGCATTAGCGGTGGTAGTATCGGCAATATAGGCCGCCGGTTTTTTGCCATCATCGCGTAAACTAGCCACAACTTTTGTCGGGTCCGAGTCGAAATAGTGGGAAACATCGGTTAAACTAATCTCGCTAGAATCCAAGTTTTGGAAAGTTGCCTCCGCAGTTTTTAAAGATGCTTCAAACAACTGACGATTATCGGCCATCATCCCCGGATTATCAGAATCGAAAGCAAAACCCTTGCGGTTGAGATACATATTCTGTAACTCTTTTTCGTCTTCCCAACTGCTATTTTCCACCGCGAGATTAATATTAGAAGAATAGGAACCAGAAGCATTAGAAAAGATGCGGGTGGCTGCCTGTCGAACCGTTAAACCCATTTCTTTTGCTTGTGACCTAGCGTGTTTACGGACATAATTCATCTCCATCGGTTCGTTTGCTTCCGCAGCCATTTTTACCCCTTGGTCAAGCAAATTCATCTGATTGATAAATAAATCCCGGAAAACACCAGAACAGTTGACCACCACATCAATGCGCGGTCTTCCTAACTCCTCTAGGGGAATCAATTCCAATTTATTCACCCGTCCCAAAGCATCGGGAAGAGGACGAACCCCCACCATCCAGAGAATTTGTGCTAGGGATTCCCCATAGGTTTTGATATTATCCGTTCCCCAGAGAACACAAGCGATAGTTTCAGGATATTTACCACCATTATCCAGTTTTTGCCGTTCTAACAGACGATCCACCACGATTTTAGCCGATTTTACCGCCGCTAGGGTCGGGATAGACTGGGGGTCTAAAGCGTGGATATTTTTACCCGTCGGTAAAACTCCAGGGTTACGGATGGGGTCGCCACCAGGACCGGGAAGAACGTATTCCCCTTCTAATGCTTTTAATAGGGCCCCCAATTCATTATCAGCACAAATCTGTTCTAAGCAGAACTCTAAGTATTCAAACAGGGGTTTTAACGCTTCCGAATCAACTTGTGGATAACCCATCGACCGTAAAGTTTCGATCCAAGGCGATTTCTTGCCTATATTCAAGAAATTCAGCTTAGAAAGCATTGATACCCGACCTGACCCGTCGGTTTGGGACTCGACTAAAGCGGAGACGGCAGCGCGAGTCGCGAGGGTGATGTTTTGCAGTAATTCCACATCCTCTAACACACCTCGATCGCTATTGCGATAAACTTCCTCTAGATCCCGGCCGATGCTGTTAGCAATAATCCGGGGTAAGGAAAGTAAATCGTCTTCTTCCCGGTCTAAACTGGCAATATTGACCAAAGTTGCCACCGCTTCCAGCGCCGAGGGGGGTTTCCCAATAACATGAAGTCCGCAGGGAAGTAAGCGCGATTCAATTTCCATCAGTTTACGATAGACCGAACCGACGATATTATCCCGTTCCTCTTGACTGAGATGGGCAGTGTCACCATCAGGTAAACTTATATCTTTGTCGAGATTGACCAATAAACATTTATCGACAATAGTATTGACAATTTGCACCCCACGCCCACTATCTTTCAGGGTTTGGTAGGAACCGATCAACTCGCTTAGTTCTTTTAACCCTTTGTAGAGTCCAGCATTTTCTGCGGGAGGAGTAAGATAGGAGATGGTTTCCGCATAACTGCGACGTTTAGCGATCGTAGCTTCGCTGGGGTTATTAGCGGCATAATAGTAGAGATTGGGAATCATCCCGATGAGGTTATCCGGGTAGCATTCTCCAGACATTCCCATCTGTTTCCCCGGCATAAATTCTAGGGAACCGTGGGTGCCAAAATGGAGAACCGCATCTGCTTTCCAGACTTGATTGAGATAGGTATAGTAGGCCGCAAAACCGTGGTGAGGACTAGCAGAACGAGAAAATAGCAGACGCATCGGATCCCCTTCATAACCGAAGGTAGGTTGAACCCCAATAAAGACGTTACCGAACTCTTTCCCGTAGATTAAAAGATTTTGTCCATCACTGTTGAGATGTCCAGGTGGTGGTCCCCAATTTTCCTCTAAACGGACAGAATAGGGGGTTAAACGTTCGTATTCCGGTACAGACATCCGATAGGCGATATTTAGCTCCGGACTATGGTACTGTGCGGTGGCATCATGGATTACCGCTTCCATCAGTTCTTTGGGAGATGCGGGTAAGTCCTGCAAGTCATAACCGTTATTTTGTAAAGCTTGCATCACCTCGTAGATAGAACCGAACACATCTAGATAGGCTGCGGTTCCCACATTCCCCTTATCAGGGGGGAAACTAAACACAGTGATGGCGACCTTTTTATTCAGTTTCGGTTTCTTTCTTAGATTAGCCCATTTTAGCGCCCGTTGAGCGATCGCTTCTATCCGGTCCTGTAAAGCGATCGCTTTACCCGTCGCCCCATCCCGGCCCGATAATATAATAGGTTCGATCGCACCGTCTAATTCCGGAATAGCAATCTGTAGCGCCACTTGAATCGGGTGTAACCCCAAATCGCTTTCTTCCCATTCCTGAGTAGTTTGGAAAACTAGCGGTAACGCGCACATATAGGGACGATTGAGACGTTTTAAAGATTCTATCGCTGACCGATGATCTTGTCGCGCTGGACCCCCCACCAAAGCAAATCCCGTCAGGGAAATTACCGTGTCAACGATAGCAACCGCTTCCACTCCTTTTAAGCTTTTATCCCAGAAGTATTCCTCTACCGGTTTAGAAAAATCTAATCCCCCAGCAAAAACAGGAAGGACTCGCGCACCCATAGACTCAAATTCCTGCACGAGAGCGACATAATGAGCGTCATCACCAGTAACGAGGTGAGTTCTCTGTAAAATTAAGCCCACACAGGGAGCCAAGGGGTCTTTTAGGTCATCAGCAATATCACTGCGGTTATTGTACCAAGCGAAGTATTCCTTGACATCCTCGAACATTTTCATGGATAAAGGATGCCAGATACCCATATCCGGATAAACTACCGGTTCCTTGTAAACTACACTGTCATCCTTGTTATCAAAGACGTACTTATCGGCCAACATTAACAGGAAATTCTCTAAATTTTCTGCCGAACCTCCCAGCCAATACTGGAAACTTAACATAAAGTTGCGTGCGTCCTGAGCTTTTTCCATGGGGAGGTATTTCAGGACTTGCGGTAAAGTTCGCAATAACTTTAACATCGCATCTTGGAAACCAGCGCCGGAGTTTTCCCTGCGCTTTTTCATAAAATTAGCGATGACACTCTTAGACTGTCCCAATTGTGCCATAGAAAAGCTGCCTAACTTATTTAAGCGCATTACCTGGGGCATAGAGGGAAAGACGATCGCCGCATCTAATTTATCCCGATGGGGACCGACAGCGGCCACAACTTTATCGGCTAAATCCTCGATAAAGATGAGAGAAGCAATGAAAATATTAGCTTTGGCTACATCCTCCTGAAAATTGCGATAATTTTCCCCATCGCGCAGTTCTTCGATTAAATAACCACTAATTTCGATCGCTAGTTTCGGGTTGTTAGCGTTGATTTCCCTGACCGCACTACTCAGCGCACTTTGGTACTGAGGTTCTAGCACGACATAGACCACCTTGACCAGCGATCGACCATTCAACCCGTCGGGAACTATATGACGAATGGTGGACTTGACGTGAGTGAACATATATGATGGTTCTCCTTATTATTGCTGAGTCTGGTTTTGAGGTATTTTCGTCATCTGATGACGATCGCCCTTTGTTTAAGGTATTTGGATATATATGTTTCTGTTTTGTATCAGAAAATGTCACGCAAGTGAGTATTTACTCTGGGTTTTGACACAATTCGATAAATATCTTGCCATATTTTGTAACAGATGGTAAAGAGCTTTTTGAGTAACTACTCAGGCTTTCCTTTACAAAAATTAATATTTAATCTATTGACTTTTAATTACAAAAATGTTATTCGATAACACCTCAGACGAGATGTCGCTGTTCAAAGATGATCAGGGTTAGGATTTGACTAATTCAACGTAATTAATTAAATTATATTAATTTTCTATAAAATACTTGACGTTACTCCGTGGCCCTATTCTGACAGGTGTAGGTTTATCAATTCTCATTTTGAAACGATTTTGCGTTGTTTCAGCGATCTAGAGATTCGTTAAGAATTATTAACCCCTCTAGGTGCAAGGGTTTTAATGTCATGAAACCTTAAAATGAGAATTGCTGTCCAGGAATAAATCTAAAACCCTTGTTGGATAAGGCTTTTAGACTTTTTTGCCCTCAAAAAGTGCTGACCATTGGAGTGATCGGGGGTAAAATCCCTAGACTTTTTCCCTGAAAATTAGGTAACTGACTACCTCAAAATCGGCAAAACCCTACACCCCACACCCTAGTTAGGTAATTCCCCAAAAAGTTGACGATATTTTTGCAGTTTTGCCTCCATTTCTACTAACTGCTGATTAGCCTTTTCAGCCCGCTGGCATTCATTTTCAGCCCGTTGGCGTTCATTTTCAGCCCGTTGCTTTTCCTGCTGCAGTAGTTGATTAATTTCGCTGTAGGACAAAAATTGAGTACCATCAGGACGATAAATTTTTAACTCGTCGGTTAAGTCAAAACGAATTCCTAAACGGGGACTCACCCAATTATTAACCTCACTAACACTGTCTAAACTGTCACCAATTCGCTGCCAAGCTTCTAGACTATTATCATCGGGATCATAGACGTAGTATTCTTGGACTCCATAGCGATCATAAAATAGCAATTTTTTGGCCATTTCGATGGAGGTGTTACTGGGAGAAAGAATCTCAAAGACGACTTGAGGAGCAAGATTATCTTCTTGCCATTGTTTGTAGGAACCTCGATCGCCTTTCGGTCTGCCCAATACTACCATCGTACCAGGAGCAGCGGCAATTTTCGGCTGGCCTTCCACGGGATACCACAACAGATCCCCCGCTACAAATACCTGGGGATCATCGATATATAACCAGTCGATATTCTGCTTAATCGTCACTATCCAGTTAAATTGTTTAGTATTATCTGCCATCGGTTTACCGTCGCTCTCAGGATAGATAATCTCGGTTTTGTTAACTTGACTAACCATGGGGAATACCTGCCGAACTCATTGGGCTATTTTTATTATATAATAAACTTGAACTAAGTAAGGAAAAGACCGATCTTGATTTTAGAACTAGAGCAAGTAAATTTAGCTATCCGACGGGGCAGTGCTTATCTGTTAGAAGATATTACTTTTAGCATCAAGCAAGGAGAAAAGTTAGCTATTGTCGGAGCATCTGGGGCAGGAAAAACGACTCTTTTACGATTGTTAAATCGTTTGCAGGAACCCAGCACGGGAAATATTTATTTTCAAGGTAAATCGATTAGGGAAATACCGGTTATTTCCCTGCGACAACAGATAGTTTTATTGCTACAAGAGTCGAAGTTATTAGGGATGACTGTTCGAGATGCTCTCGCTTATCCTTTGCAATTAAAAAAACTTAACCCTGCTGAAATTAATCAGAGAATTGACCATTGGACATCCCTATTAAAAATTCCTGAACAGTGGTTTGAGCGCGGGGAGTTAGAATTATCTTTAGGACAAAGACAATTAGTGGCAATTACCAGAGCTTTGCTGTTAGAACCGAGCATACTGTTATTAGATGAACCCACCTCTGCTTTAGATACAGGAACGGCCAGCAGGTTATTAGAAGTATTAAATAATCAAAAGTCAATGACGATAATTATGGTTAATCATCAACTAGATTTTTTAGAGGAATTTGCCGAGCGAGTCATTTATCTAGAAGCGGGAAAAATTAGGTCAGATTGCCTTGCTAATCAATTAGATTGGTTAGGGTTAAAAACTCAGTTAATTGATTTAGAAAAATCTCGACAAAGTGACAATTGGTAAGATTAACTTAAAATTGCTGCGCCCTCCTGAAAAACTAATAATTCTCCTGAATTAATCGCTGTCCAAACTTCATTATCAGTTAAGGGAGTAGTGGCAATAATTGCCACTTGATCGCCCAGACGAGCTAAAGCTTGAAAATCAACGCTCACATCTTCATCAATTAAATGAGCAGCGGCAAAAGGATATTGACGAATTATATAGCTTAATTTCGTCGAACAATAGGCAAAAAAATGTTCACCATCGCATAAAAGATAATTAAAAATACCTTGACAAGCGATAGAGTTTGTGATAGTTTTTAGGACTGGATAGAGTTGTTCTAGGGAAGGTTTGCCCTGGGGAAAAGTCTCTCGCAGGGTATTAAGAATTAAACAAAAAGCTTTTTCCGAATCTGTGTCCCCAACCGGTTGATAAAAATCTCCCGCAGCAGGTGAGAAATTTTCTAAATTACCATTATGGGCAAAAACCCAATATTTTCCCCACAATTCCCGCCGAAAAGGATGACAGTTTTCTAGTTTAATTTCTCCTTGGGTGGCTTTGCGAATATGGGCGATAACATTGGTAGAATGGATGGGATAGTTTTTAATTAATTCCGCAATCGGAGAAGCGATCGAGGGTTGAACATCAATAAAAGTTCGACAACCTAAACCCTCAAAAAAAGCGATTCCCCAACCGTCTCGATGTTCGTCGGTTTTTCCTCCCCGCGCACAAAATCCCTCAAAGGAAAAACAGATATCCGTGGGGACATTACAATTCATGCCTAGAAGTTGACACATAGTTGCTTGAGTTTGAATATCAGATGCCAGCAAAATTACTTACTGCCAGCAGCCGTGACAGGAGACAGGAGAATTTCTTCCAGCTGCCTCTTGCCTATCCTAGCTAAGAAATTAATCTGGCACTACTGCTAATTAGGGTTTACTGAAAAAGTTTCTTGGTGGGTGTGGGGTTTTACCGATTTTCAGAAGGTTTTTAGATTTATTCAGTAAATCCTAATTAAATCAACCTCTGAAAGACAAAAAGGGCAAAAAATTAGATTTATAGCGAGATAATAACTATTTTTTGCCTAAAAAGTCCATTTATTGGCTTTTACTGCCTTTTATCTCCCTGCATCCCTGTTTTAACTCCCATGAATCTGAATCGGGCGATCGAGATTAATTTTTTGGCCTGCTTATTCGATAAAATAGGAAACTGGGCCATCTAATCAAATCTGTATCCTTAAGGCTATGACAACTATTTCTCGATCGATCCCCCAATCACCCACTAAATCCTCGTCTATCGGCGGCTGGCGCGGTTTGATCGAAGAATATCGCCAATTTCTGCCCGTAAGCAGTAAAACCCCTGTAATTACCCTCCTAGAAGGCAATACACCCCTGATCCCCGCCCCTTATCTCTCAGCACAAATCGGGCGCGATGTCAAGGTTTTTGTCAAATATGATGGTTTAAATCCCACCGGCAGCTTTAAGGACCGGGGCATGACCATGGCCATCTCGAAAGCTAAAGAAGAAGGGGCAAAAGCGGTGATTTGTGCCAGTACCGGGAACACCTCGGCGGCGGCGGCAGCCTATGCAAGAAGAGCCGGGATGCGGGCTTTTGTGATTATCCCCGATGGTTATGTGGCCTTAGGAAAATTAGCCCAGGCTTTATTGTATGGAGCCGAAGTCATCGCTATTAATGGCAACTTCGATGATGCCCTCAAGATTGTCCGCCAACTATCAGAAAATTATCCCGTAACTTTAGTCAATTCCGTCAATCCCTACCGTTTAGAGGGTCAAAAAACTGCTGCTTTCGAGATTGTCGATGTCTTGGGTAATGCTCCCGACTGGTTATGTATTCCCGTCGGTAATGCGGGCAATATTAGCGCCTATTGGATGGGATTCTGTCAGTATCACCAGATAGGCAAATGTGACCGACTGCCGAAGATGATGGGTTTTCAGGCCTCTGGGGCTGCCCCTTTTATCTCCAAACAACCGGTTGACCATCCCGAAACCCTGGCCACGGCTATCCGTATCGGCAACCCCGCTAACTGGGAAAAAGCTTGGGCCGCTAGTCACGCTAGTCAAGGGCAATTTCACGCGGTCAGCGATGAGGAAATATTGGCAGCCTATCGGATTTTAGGGGGCCAAGAGGGGGTTTTCTGTGAACCGGCCAGCGCCGCTTCTGTGGCAGGATTATTAAAAGTGCATCAACAGGTTCCCGATGGGGCCACCGTGGTGTGTGTTTTAACGGGAAATGGACTAAAAGACCCAGATTCGGCGGTAAAACACAGCAATAACCAACTAAAATCTGGGATTGCGCCCGAATTAACGCAAGTGGCTCAAATTATGGGCTTTTAAGCTAACGTTAATTCGGGTTAAGCAGTGCTTCTATAAAACTCCCTTAGAACTGGGAATTATACCGGCGCGACGGGGATCGATCGCTATGGCTATACTCATCGCCCGGGCAAAAGCTTTAAAAGTAGCCTCAATAAGATGATGGGAATTAATCCCGTCTAATTGGCGAATATGTAGGGTCATTTGACTGTGATTGACCAAAGCAACGAAAAATTCCCGCACTAGCTGGGTATCGTAGGTTCCCACTCTTTGGGTGGGAATTTCTAGACCATAACTGAGGTGGGGACGACCGGAAAAATCGAGGGCAACCTGCACTAAAGCTTCATCGAGAGGGGCGACAAAATGCCCGAAACGGACGATGCCTTTTTTGTCCCCCAAAGCTTGCAGTAAAGCTTGTCCGAGGGTGATTCCCACGTCTTCATTGGTGTGATGGTCATCAATTTCTAGATCTCCGGTGGCGCGCACATCGAGATCGATCGCAGCGTGGGAGGCGATTTGCTGCAACATATGATCAAGAAAGGGAATTCCTGTCTGGGCGCGACAATTGCCGCTACCATCAAGATCGATCGTCACCTCTACATCGGTTTCTTTGGTAGTACGACTAACGGAGGCGCGACGGCAAGGTGAGACAAAAGAATCGGGGATCTGGGAAGTGGAAATCATTGAAGTAAAAATAAGTAGGTAGCCGTTAAAAATTATCAGATGCCCCCCTTATTAAGGGGGGATTAAGGGGGGATCGGCACCCCCTTATTAAGGGGGGATTAAGGGGGGATCGGCACCCCCCTTATCAAGGGGGGCAGGGGGGATCAGCACCCCCCTTATCAAGGGGGGACTAAGGGGGGATCGAATCATTGACTAGGAAGATGAGAGTTTTTTTCAGTAATCAGTAAACCTAAAACTCACATCTGATAACTGATCACTGATAACTGATAACTGATAACTGAAAAGGCCTAACTTTCTGGTTCAGTTTTAGCTTCCGCCGGCGGACCGGGGGGCAAAGCTTCCTCGCCCAGGGGTTGAGGATTTTGGCTAGTGGGGGGACTAGCGGGGGAAACCTCCGTCTGATTGAGAGCGGGGGGTTGGGAAGAAGTTTCCGGGGCTTTTTCCTCGATTATCGCTTCTTTGGGCGGTTCTGGCTGGGTTGGGACTGGATTTGGCCCTGTGGTTGCGGGGGGGTTGACGTTATCCGGTTGGGGACTAACGGCGGGTTGCGGGGTTTGATTAGGACGAGGCGGGGTTTCAATTGCCGGCGTTACGGGGGGGGAGTTACGCGTATTGAGGTTACTACCCTCCGGTTTTGGGGGATTAGCGATCGCACCTCGGCACACTTCCGGGTTAGGGGCAAAACTGACGCTCACTTGATAGATTCTCGACTCACCACTGGGATTATTAAAGCGAGTTAAGCGTACTTCCCTAGCCCCCTGTTGATTGAAAATCGGGAAGCCAGCGCTTTTAATTAACTGGGGTTCACTGCTGAGGCGGCCTTGAGCATCCACCGTCACCCCATAAACCGCCGTCCCCGCTAATTGACGGGAACAAGCTGTAGCGGGATAATTACCGGTTAAATTGACGGTAGTTATGCCTCTGCTGCCCTGATTGGGCTGATTTAGTTCATTTAAGGCGTTAGGATTACTTTTTTGGACTCTGGCCAGCCAATCCACCTGATTTCTCATGGCCTCCTCGTTACTGGTATTGCTTTTATCTGCCTCTAGGGAGCGCAAACGTTCTCGCATTTCCCACATTAATTGTTGACGACGCTGTTCATCAATGGGCGATTGACCATTCGGCTCCGGTGTGCGGGCCAAGGAATTGTTTAATTGTTCCTGCGCCTGTTGCGATGCACTACGGGGCGAATTTCGCAATCTATCTAAAGTTAGATTATCTTGGTAGGGATCGAATTCAGGCCGGAGCTGCTGGTTATTAGTCTCCCTCGGCAGATTATTATTCTCTGGCAGCGTGGGAACAGAAGGAGGACTAGGTAAACTGGGGGTAGAAGTGGGAAAATTGCGAGGAATCGGTAATCTACCCAGAGAGGGAATAGATGCCACGGGAGGAGAATAGATATTGACGGAGGGTAAGGAGGAGAGGGGAGGTAAAGCAGGTAAAGAAGGTAAAGGGGGAAGGGAAGAAACCGAGGGTAAAGGAGGTAAGGTGCTGTTATGGATACCATCCATGGGGGGGAGAGGAGGCAAAGAGGAAGAAGACGAATTGGGGTTAGGCAGTTCCGGTAAGCTGGACAGGGAGGAGTCGAGACTGGGAAGACGTGACTGCTCTAGAGGGTTCAATTCAATCAGATTGACGTTGCGTAACTCTTTTTTTGGCTCCTGCGCTGGATTATTGAGGAAATTAGGTAAGATAATCGCTAAAATTAGGGCATGAATACCAAGAGAAGCGGCGAACGAGAGATTATTAGAGTTAATTAGTTTATTTTCTTCGGTTTCTAGACCAAAATAGGAGGATGTCATAATCTAGTTAATTGAGCAGAGCCTTGAGGGGAAAAGTTAACTCTATTCTAATCGTCAAGGCGATTTTTTTTTCTTGAAGGCGGGGAATTAATTGGTGTCAGTACCCCACCACCCCACACCCCACACCCTGCCCCTAGGAAAAACTTTTTCAGCCAACCCTACTTATACTGCGATCGAGCCACAGCTTTTAATTTGGGATATAATTCCGAAGGGTCTAACAAAGGGATAAACTCATCGATTACTGGCTTAAAATTAACCGAAAAATTCTCCCTAGTTCCATGACCGTTAGGGGATTTAGGCAATGATTCTAATTCAGGGAATTTGGGCATTTCCGGGGTTAACTGCGAGAATAACTCATCCAAATCACTCATCCCCTTGCGAGGATCATCAAAAAGAGAAGTTTCTAAGTTGAATAAAGCATCTTTACTCGTGGCTTCCGCTTGTGGCTCTGGATCAGGCCGCTCAAGGGTGGCAGAAAGTATATTGATCTTTTCCTGTTTAGGGATAAATACCGTTTTTTTGGCATTTAACTGGGAATCTGGCAGGTTTTTACAAACCAATCGCTCGAATTCCCCCGTAAAATGAAAGGTAGGATGGCCGCGACGGTGCCAAATTTTGAGGATTTCCTCCACCGAAATGACTTTGTAACGTCCCTGATAGAGTGCCTCTAAAATCGCCATGCGAATCCAATTTAGCGAATAGGTGGGCAACCAGCGCTCGATTAATTCCTGCGCTTTGTATCCTCTCATTTCAAATCGATATTGGTTGAGTATAGTCGCTATCTGCATGAGGTTGATCTCTGGGCTAATCTCTGCCATAGAATTTACAAAAACAGTGAGCGCGATCGTTACTTACGGCTACTAGGCACTCCGCATCTTAAGATTTTATTCGGGTTTTTCCTAGTGGTTTTTCCCTATTCTCCCCACACTTACCCTTTCGGGTATCTTCACTCAAGGTCAGTTGACTCCCTAAAATCTGGTTCGCTTTTGGTGGCAATTTATCCCTGGCGACCTTAAGATAGTTTTTGTCTTTCCCTTGATCAGGCGATCGAGTTTACACCTCTTTATTAGCACAATCTGACTAATTTGTCAAGAAAAAGGCAAAATTTCATCGATAAACCCAGAGGAGATAGAACTATAGCACTACCCTGACAGTTGATAACCCTGCCGTTGACTGACCACCTCATCGAGGTTTTCTGAGTCTCCAGAAATTTTTTGTTAAAATTTGCAACATAACTTAACAATGTGTTACACTTCTTAACATAAGCATACAAAAGGAGCCTCCCCATGACTGCCCGCGGCTACACCACCGAAGAACAAGGAAGACTGAATAATTTTGCTGTTGAACCGAAAATGTACGTTGATAGTTCTAGCAGTCTCGGTTTTACCAAAAAAGCTGAAAAATTGAATGGCAGACTAGCTATGATTGGCTTTGTCTCTCTTTTAGCCATTGAATTGTTAACTGGTAAAGGAATTGTTGCTTGGATTACCAGTCTCTAAGAATTAACAATCCTGTCGCGCTGTTCGGGGAGTTCAGTCCCCGTCCAGACGGGTTGGTTTAGATGGCGTAAATGCCCTCAAAAACAGCTTTAGCAGGACCTGTCATGTAAACCCGGTTATCAGTTTGAGACCAGTGAATCTGAAGACAACCACCGGGCAGTTCCACGGTACAATGGCGATCGCATTTGCCCGTTAACAGGGCCGCCACTACCACAGCACAAGCACCAGTACCGCAAGCGAGAGTAATTCCCGCTCCTCTCTCCCAGACGCGCATCTTCATATAATCCGGCCCAATTACCTCCACAAACTCCACATTAGTACGTTGGGGAAAAACCGGATGATGCTCAAATTTTGGACCGATAGTTTCTAGGGGAATAGAGGCCAGATCATCGACAAAAGTGACACAGTGGGGATTACCCATACTAACGCAAGTAATTAACCAATCTTTGCCTTCCACCTCTAGGGGAACCGCGAGGACTTTTTCTGACCCCTTCACCAAAGTGGTGGGGATTTCACTGCCTAGTAATTGCGGCGGTCCCATATCAACCGTTACCTGTTCATTAGCCTCTAAACGAGGAATAATCGTTCCTGCTAGAGTATGAATGCGATAGGTGCGGCCAATGGCGTTGTTAGCCTCTAAACGGGCGATAAATTGGGCTAGACAGCGAATACCGTTACCACACATTTCCGGTTCCGAACCATCAGAGTTAAAAATTCTCATGGTGTAGTCGGTTGCTGCTTGGCCGGGAAGCACAAAAATCACGCCATCAGCACCGATACCAAAATGTCGATCGCACATAGCCACGGCTATTTCTGGTGTGATCAGGGGTTCGGGACTGTGACGGTTATCTATCAAAATAAAATCATTGCCCAGGCCTTGATATTTGGTGAAGGAGATTTTCATCGTCAATAAAAGCTACTCAACAGGAATAATAGAGGATGAACACCTCATCGATAAACTCATTATGTCTCAATTCGATCCTGGTCTGCCGAGTATTAAACAAGTACAGAGCTATATTCAAGAGAAACGGGAAGTAGAAATTAAGTTAAGCACCGATGATCTGCTCGTTGGTCGCATCCTTTGGCAAGATGCTAACTGTTTATACCTAGTCGATCACTACGATAAACCCACTTTAATTTGGCAACAGTCTCTAGTTTATTTAAGACCTAAAGCCTAGGGGGAAATTGGCGATATTTGGCTGTGGGATGCGTCCGGGACGCATCAAAAATTCAGTGCCAACGAGATAGCTTTTGAGTAAATGTAACGTCAGTTGGGGTTAAGGAGATTTGGCCATGACTTCTAGCAAATAATCAGGTGGGATGGCGAGGATAGCATCAGAATTTCAGTTGCTGGAAAATTTGGAGCATCTCACCTTTGTAACCTCTAAATCAGGTTTTTATGTCAAGCTATTTTGAAAGCCTTGCTAGAAACCAGTTTTAGGGACAAGTATAATTACTCACTTGCATAAATGAGATGCTCCCGTCAGAGAGGCCAACATAGCGATCGCAATTCAACTTCAGGTAGAGATTGCCGCTCAGAGAAAAAAGAATAAGGGACTTGCGTGGGAATAATATCCCAGCCAGACAATCGCTCTGTAGAAGAATAAGACCAGCCCTAAATGGTACATTATCAAAGCGCAAGTCCCTAAGCAGATTGTGTGCTAACAATTTGGTACACTGCTGTGCATAACCTGTTATACTCTTGGGCAAAACGACTCCACCGCGATTGTTATGCTAGAAAATCAGGTCATGGCAGATGCCGTCTCCAATGAGCAGATACCTACTCTAGAATTATCGATCATCATGCCCTGTCTCAACGAGGCGGAAACCCTGGCCACCTGTATCGGCAAAGCGCGAGATTATCTGGAACGACACAAAATTGCGGGGGAGGTGCTAATCGCCGATAATGGCAGTAGCGATGGTTCCCGAGAAATTGCCACTAATTCAGGGGTGCGGGTGGTTCCCATCCCGGAAAGGGGTTATGGTAGCGCCCTGCGGGGGGGGATCGCCGCCGCCAAAGGTCAATATATTATTATGGGGGATGCCGATGATAGCTATGACTTTACTAATCTTTCGCCTTTCCTAGAAAAATTGCGACAGGGTTACGATTTGGTGATGGGCAATCGTTTTCAGGGGGGAATTAAACCAGGAGCGATGCCAGTATTGCATAAGCATCTGGGCAATCCTGTCTTGACTTGGTTAGGACGGTTATTTTTTGGCAGCCCCTGTGGTGATTTTCACTGTGGATTGCGCGGGTTTAGTAAACAGGCGATCGAACAATTGAACCTACGCACCACTGGCATGGAATTCGCCAGCGAGATGGTGGTGAAAGCATCCCTCTACGGCCTGAAAATTACCGAAGTACCAACCACTTTATCCCCTGACGGTCGTAGTCGTCCCCCCCACCTAAAAACTTGGCGCGATGGCTGGCGACATCTCCGATTTCTCTTAATGTATAGTCCTCGCTGGTTGTTTCTCTACCCCGGACTGGCTTTAATGTTTCTGGGATTTGTGGCGACGATTTGGTTTATTCCTCAACCGAAAGTTCACACCCTTCTCTATTCAGCCACAGCTTTGATTATTGGCTTTCAAATTGTCAGTTTTGCCGTCTTCACAAAAGCTTTTGCTATCAGCGAAGGTTTATTACCAGAAGACCGAAAATTAAGACGATTTTTACGTTATATTAATCTGGAGGTGGGATTGATCATTGGAGTAATTTTATTTTTGCTAGGTATGGGCGGTTCACTGTATGCTTTATACATTTGGAATGCTCGACTTTATGGAGCCTTAGATCCAGCCGTGACCATGCGGATTGTCATTCCTTCCGTAACCGCTTTAGCATTGGGAGTACAGGTGGTTTTTTCCAGTTTCTTTTTAAGTGTTTTGGGACTGAAGAGAAAATAATTAACCTACCCAGAATTTCCCTAGTTGTAGCTTCCTTCTCTAGTCGCCCAGAAAACTTATGAACAGGAAAATCAATACCTTTAATCAGGATACAAAAAATCAGTCCTACTCCGAACGATTGCTGAATAAACAGACAGCAAAATGGAAAGAAATATTGGATGTTCAAGCTCCTTACCGTTGGAATCTTCAGAGGTTAAATTTAGGTTTTACTCTCGATATTGGTTGTGGAATAGGCCGTAATCTGATCAATCTGAAAGGAAATGGAATTGGTATTGACCACAATTTTCACTCAGTTGAAGTCTGCCGAGCCAGGGGCTTTACGGCTTTTACACCAGAGGAATTTCAACGGTCATCATTTGATGAACCAGAAAAATTTGATTCTATTTTATTAGCTCACGTCGCAGAACACATGAGTTATTTAGAGGTAATCAGGTTACTTAATGACTATGTTTATTTGTTAAAAAATCACGGCAAATTAGTTATAATAACTCCTCAAGAAGCTGGTTTCAAGAGTGATGCAACCCATGTAGAATTTATGAATTTTGCTAAATTGAAAGCAATTGCTAGAGAACTTGATTCCAAAATTATTAAACAATACTCTTTCCCTTTTCCGCGAATAGTGGGCAAATTATTTAAGTATAATGAATTTGTCTCTTTAAGTCAAAAAGAGAAATAAAATTACCAGATCAAAGAATATGAGTAACCCTTGGCTATCAGTTTTAATTCCCACTTATAATGGGGAAAAGTATTTAGCAAAAGCCCTAAACTCTATTGCCATTCAAGATGATTTTGATATAGAGTGTCTGGCCATTGATGATGGCTCAACAGATGAAACCCTGGCAATACTCAAGTATTTTCAAACCCAAATTCCCCTAAAAATTGTTACAAGGGAACCGCAAAAAAACTGGGTAGCTAATACTAATTATCTGCTGAATATAGCCCAATCTGATTATGTCTGCTTTTTACATCAAGATGATATGTGGCTACCCCAGAGATTGATGATTTTAAAAAAGCTGACCCTTCAATTTCCCGAGGCCAATTTAATTCTTAATCCTTCTATATTTGTCAATATACAAGGGCAAAAATTAGGACTCTGGCGATGTCCTCTACCTTCTTATCCAATAATGATTAGTTCGGAGCAAATGATTGGTAAATTGTTAGTGCAGAATTTTATCTCTATTCCCGCACCAATTTTTAAGAGAGAGATGGCTTTAAAAGTAGGTGTTTTGGATGAAAAACTATGGTACACGGCTGATTGGGATTTTTGGCTAAAATTAGCTCAATATGGACAGATAATATACTATCCCAAACCCTTATCAGTCTTTCGCATTCATTCTCATTCCCAAACCGTTACTCGTAGCTCTTACATCCAAGATTTTCGACAACAGTTAGAATCTGTTATCGATGAGCATCTAGAAGCATGGAATACTTCTAGTCAAACCAAAAGTAAAATTAGAAAAATTGCTAACTTCTCCAAAGAAGTTAACATAGCTTTGGCTTCTATTATTCATGGTAAAAAAGTTAAAATAAGTTTTTTGGTACAGGGATTATTTTCTTTAGGTTTCTTGGGTATATACAAATTCTTTAGAGACTCAAGAGTCCTAGAGAGAATTATAGCTAGAATGAGAGCCAAATTGAATCAAGTCAACTAAAGTGTTGACACTGATGTCCTGCCCCAAATTTTTATAGGAATGATAGCTCATGCAAAGATCAAAAACATTATTTAAAAGTGGGTTTTTCAAATTTTTATTAGTGGGATTATTTTGTACAATTCAAAATGTTTTTTGGCTGTATTTATTGACGACAATACTTAAGTTTCATTATCTAATTTCTACAATAATTTTAATGATTACTGTTAACAGCTTGGGATTTTATCTGAATAAGCGTTATACTTTTAAAACCGATAAAACTAGAACCATTAAATCTGTTTTTAAAGAATTGATAAAATACCACACGGTTATGTTATCTAGTTCATTAATTATCTTAGGTTTAATGTATGTATTCGTTGATATTTTCAGGATTTGGTATATACTGTCAAACTTGGTCATCAGTATTGGTATGTCGATTTACAATTTCTTAATTCACAAGAGATGGACTTTTAATCGAAAATAGTGGTCTTTATTGAATTTTTTTGCAATCAAAATTCCCAGATAATTCATTACCATTTTTCCTGATCAACCTATCAACTAAGCAAATGTCAAGCATCAATAACAATCACTCTATTCCTCAATCTTTTATCTAATAAAGTAACAGTTAATATGGTTCTAAAGCTTATAGATGGCAAGAAACAATACTTTCTCTTGACTTTACTATTTATAATTGCCATGAAATTTTTTATGATTAGAAATAGTGAAATTTTAGGGCATCTAAAAGATTATTTAGGCTAGATCCTAATGGCAAATTAAAAATAGCAAGAAATCGACAATCATCCTAGCTCTTCGGGTATCCATATTAAAGGTAAAATACTTGTATAAAACGTACAAGTATTTTACCTTTAATATGGTATTTATGCAGACAAAAAACTCGTATTTTTGGTTCTTCCGAACTTACACTGTAGAAAATTCCTCAAGCTCCCTCTCTGCAAAGCAATGCTCTAAAGTTGATAAATATCAATCTAAGAAAAACTCAAAGCTTTAGTGTACAAGCTTTACAAGCATGAGTTGTTGATAGTTTTACATGACAGGTTCGGTAGAGCCGTATTTTTTAGATTTAATACTAATACCAAATCCGTTTTTAATAGTGTGATTAACTCCCCTATACCTTTTAAAGAGGATTTAGTATAATATTTTCTTCTGTCAGACGTTTAAACACATCCTTGAGCAGGATTTCGGCGATTTCCTTGACTTCCTAATTGGTCGGACAGAGTCTATCCTTCTCCCAAAAAGTCGATAATCATCAATCCCCAATTGGCAAGGTATTAAGTTTCCATCACTACTACCCAATCACTAGGAAAAGTAGAGTGCTGATCAAAGCTGTGATCAAGAGAAATCCCCAAATTTTCCAGAGCAATCCTTGCGCTTTGTTGGATTTAAGGGGCCAGAAATACACCCTACTGGCGAGATCAGACTTACTGTACTTTCTACCGGCGAGAGCGGACTTACTGTACTTTTCCTCAGTTAAGCAACTTTGGGATCGAGAAAGACCAATGAAGCAACTAACACTGTCGATACGTTCAGCTAAACGAAACCTCAAAAAACTTTTTGGTTCTGCAAAGATGACCACACCACTATTTACACTAGGGTCAAAGACAAGAGAAGTAAATTGAACCAAAATGGAAAGAACAACCAAGCCGCTAATTAACCATCGTTTGAGCCGATTAACTGATAACATCTCTAAGATTAGCAAAGCTATTAATGGGAGAAGCAGTAGTTGAACTGAGGTAACGTGATAACGAGCAGCCCAAGAACCATCTCCATGCCAGAAATCCATTGTACTGGTTAATATAATATGAAAGACAAGTGCGAAAATTGAGGAAATAAAATATATTCTTATATAAGGTGTTAATTTGTTAAATAAAATAATCCCCAATACTAAACATGGTAAAAGAAAGGGGTCGTAAATAAATATACTTTTAGCTGGTGAGAAGAGAACGCCGAGAATACCAACGTAGGGAGGGTGTATGAAAGGATAATTAGGGGGCAATTCTGGCAACCCTGAAAAGATTGCTCCATTGCGTATTTGCTCAATGCTCAAGGATGCTGCCGTTGTCCAAAAATCCCCAAAGCGTAAGTAATTAAATAATCTACTCACAAAAAAGAAGGGAAATAAGCCGACGTTCCAGAGTATGACTGTTTTAAAGATTTGATTCAGCTTGAAATTTTTATAAATTAGACAGCTAATTAGAAAACCAAAAACCGTGAGAGCATAAATGATAGTTGTCGAGCGAATTATAATAGCCGCTCCGATTGCCAATCCACTCAAAAAAACATAAGGTACTTTGTTAGTTTTAATATAAGCCAAAGCACAAGCATAACCTAAAATCACACAAAGTAGGACTGGATTATTTTGTTGAAAAGTTTGGGCATAGTGGAGAACGGTAGTACCTAGCAACCAAATCAAGCTGGCAGATGCCGCAATTTTCTCCTGAAAATCAAATAGTCTAAGTAACCAATAACAGGAGATAACAACTAATACATTTAGAGGGATAACTACAAGAAAACTAACCGCAAATTCTCTTAATAAATAAGGCTTAATACTAGGAAAAACTTTAGAAAGTTGGGTGCCAATCCAATCTGCGGGCAACATTAATAAGGATTGTCCTATATCATAAGCTTCATATCGTTTTCCATCTACTCCTAAAACACCAACATGGTCTAATCGAGAGGAAGGACGATAATTTGGGGGTAAAGAAACTTCTTCAGTTCCCGTCCACAGGGCATGGGCCATTCTTAGCCTAGCATCGGTATCTGGAGGTAAGTTGGCAGGATTGATTATTGTTATCCAGAGTAGGGCAATAAGAGCTAATTTTATGACTGTTTTCATGACCATCTATTTTTAGAAGCTGTTTGAAAAGTTATAGGGCGTTTCTGATTTTAAGTATCAATTTTCCTCTAGGCAATTTTTAAAACCTAGCACTAAGGTAATACCAATTCTCCAAAGTCTGACTACAGAAGTTTAATCCCCCTAAATCCCCCTTAAAAAGGGGAACTTAAAGGGGGATTTAAATTCGATGTGTAGTTTTCATTTAGAGAAATGGTA
>NZ_SFBO01000010.1:0-41312 GCF_007095705.1 Microcystis sp. Msp_OC_L_20101000_S702 | reverse complement strand
CGCGTTGTGAGGTTATTAACGGCTTTGGTCGTTTCTTGTACCTGTTTTTTTAATTCTTCCATCGTGCGATTAGCTTCCTCTCTGCGGCGATCAGCTTCGGCACTGCGGCGATCAGCTTCCTTTTGAAACTCGGCAAATTGGGCCTCAGTTCTTTCAAATAACTTGTAAATATCGGAGATCGTTACAGCGTCTGACATAGGAAGATTCTTCAAGGTTGAGAAGTCTAGTCCCATTCTAGCGACTTGGCCCAGAAGAAATGTCCCTAGCTTCTCATCCGTGTTTTTTCAATCAATTATTGACTATCAACTAATCAGCGATCGCAGTTCAAGGGGAAGGGGTCAAAGGTCAAAAGGCGATCGCGGTCAATGGATAATTATCAACCGAAGCTCATGCGGCCATGGGCTACTATTTTGATCATCAGGAAGAAATTGACCTGGAAATCACCCAAGAATGGGATCAGGTACAAATTAGCATGACGCAAATAGCTAAATCACTTTTTACACCGGGATGAAAGAAGTGACTTTTTCCCCCCCCTTACCCCGAATGCACCCCGTAACTGATATAAGTAGAGATGTAGGTCTATAACCAAAATTGCCGCATCAGTTCGGTTAGGTGACTGTTTTTCGCTTGTCTAGGAGGGTAGATATGCTCAACGAATTAATTTATGAAGGATTAGGTTTAAGTGCTGTTTTCGGAGGACTATTCCTCTGGTCGCGCTCTAGTCTCGTCAGCAAAAATACCGCCCTTTTAGCCGCACAAGCGCAATTACAGCAAAGTAACTCAGATTTGTTGGCTCAAGTCAAGGGTTTAGACGTGGCGCAATCAGAGTTAAAAGACGAAAATCAGCAGCTGCACGCCAAAATCATTCACATAGAACAACATTCCGCCCAATTACAGCACAAAGCTACGGATTTAGAAAATTCTCTCCAGTCCCTCCAGCAAGCTGTGCAAATAGGTGAGAGTGAAATCGAACAACTGAAAACCACCGCTAAGGACATAGAAGCGGAGAAAGCTGGTTTGATGGAGCAGTTAGAGGCAGAAAAAGCCCAAATTACTAGCCTAGAAGCACAAATTCAAACTTTAGAGCAGCAAAAAGGCGAAATTAACCGTCAATTTGATTTGACCAAAAAACAGACCACCTCTCTCTATAGTCAAATTCAGACCCTAGAACAGGATAAAGCTCTCTTACAGCAAGATATAGAAAAAGCCGAGGAATTAAGGGCGAAAGTGGCCGATTTAGAGCATAAAAACCAAGAATTAAGCGATTTAGCCGCCCAAATTCCCAGCTTGCAAGGTCAAATTCAAACCTTAGAACAGAATCTGGCTCACCAAACAGAACAGTATGAGCGAGGACAGCAGGAAATAGCCAGCTTACAGGGTCAAATTACTGGGTTAGAGCAGCAAAAAAAGTCTCTCAGCGAAGATTTAGCCGTAAGTCAAACTCGATCGCTCTCTTTAGGTCAAGAATGCGACAATTTAACTATAAAACTGCAAGAAACCGTCGCTCAAGTGACCGCCATAACCGCCGAAAAGGACAGTCTCGGCGCTCATCTCGAAGCAGCTAAACTGGAGTTACAAGCTTTAGAAGTCCAGAAAGAGGAATTATCGGCAGAATTAACCACTGCTGCCGAAAAAATTGCTGATTTAGAAGGTCAATTACAGGAGTTAACTCAGTTACCCCAACAATTGGCTGATTCTCAGGCAACAATTGCTAATTTAGAAGGGCAATTACAGGAATTAACCCAGTTACCGCAACAGCTAGAAACCTATCGGGAAAATATTTCTAATTTAGAGATTCAACTACATCAATTAAGTGCCGAAAAAGACCAATTAGAAGCCACAACTTCCCGTCATATCGAGGAATTAAGCCAACAAAATCGCCAACTAACTGAAGGTTTAGAAGCCCAAAAAATGGCGGCTAAAGCTTTAGAAAAGGAAAAAATTAAGTTTGAGGGCGAGTTAGCAACTAAGCAAGCAGAAATCGCCGCTTTAGAGGTTAAAATTCAAAACCTACAGCAAGAAAGAGACTATTTCTCTCGACAAACTGCTCCCATTATTACTAATGAACCAGAAGCAATTATTAGTGAAACTCCAGTAGTAGCAGAACCAGAAACCCCCCCGGTGATTGCCAAGGAAACTCCGGTAGTAGCAGCAGAAAAAATCCCGGTTGCCGACACAAGTTTAGAAGTGCAACCAGCAGCAAAGATAGTGCAAACGAGTCAAGAATCCGCAGAAAATCCCCTCAGGGGAAAAACCTTAGTTATACTAGGAACTTTCAGCAAAATCAGTCGCGAGAAAGCGAAATCATTGATTATTAATGTCGGTGGTACTGTTACCGGTTCCCCCAGTGCGAATACTGATTATATTCTCCTCGGTAAAGCTCCCGGTGAGAAACTCAAAAAGGCTCAAAAATTAGGCATTAAAACCCTTTCAGAAGCCCAATTTCTGCAAATGGTAGAATCCTAAATCAGTAATCAGTTATCAGTAATCAGTTATCAGTAATCAGTTCACTGTTTACTGATTACTGTTCACTGAAAATACACCCCACACCCCACACCTCCCTTTCCCTTAATTACCAAAATTATGAGTCAAAAAATTGCCTTTTTAGGATTAGGAGTAATGGGAGCGCCGATGACGGCTAATCTTGTCCGTCAGGGTTTTGCTGTCAATGCTTGGAATCGCACCCCAGAGGCGCCGGGGATAATCATTGCCAGGGCAGCAGGTGCGAACATTTGTTCTAATATTGCCGCCGCCGTCAGGGATGCCGAGATTGTCTTTACCTGCGTCGGGGATGTGCCTGACGTGGAGGCAGTAATTTTAGGACCGGGGGGCGTCATGGAATCGGCAGCAATGGGAACTCTGGTGGTGGATATGAGTACCATTGGCTCTCAAGCCGCTAGGATGATTGGTAAAAAGCTAGAGGAAAATAATCTCCGTTTTCTCGATGCTCCCGTCTCTGGGGGCGATATTGGGGCGAAAAACGGCATTTTAACTATTATGGTGGGAGGGAAAGAAGCGGATTTTCAGACTTGTCTGCCCTGTTTTCAAGCCATGGGCAAAACTATTCGCTGGTGTGGCGAAATCGGCAACGGACAAGCGGTAAAACTCTGTAATCAAGTCTTGGGGGCGGTTCACATGGTGGCGCTGTGTGAGGCTCTAAAAATGGCAAAAATTCAAGGATTAGACCCCAATTTAGTTATAGAAGTCTGTAAAACGGGGGCGGCGGGTTCTTGGGCGTTGGAAAATTTGGGACCAAAAATCCTCGCCCAAGATTTACAGCCAGCTTTTATGATTGAACATATCTTAAAAGATTTGCGATTAGTCAAAGAAACTGCCCAGACAGCCGAGGAAATTCTGCCCGGGACAGATTTAGCAGAAGCTTTATTTAAAGTAGTAGCGGAATTGGACGAAGGTAAGGGAATTAAACAGGGAACCCAAGCGATGATTCGCGCCTACGATTAGGCCTTTTGTTGGCGATAAATATCATCGGTACGGGCAGCCATGATGAAATCATTTTGATGTAATCCCCCCACGTCATGGGTCCACCAAGAAACGGTAACTTTACCCCATTCTGTCAATAAAGCTGGGTGATGGCCTTCTTTTTCCGCCGCTTCTCCCACGGCATTAGTAAAGGCAATTGCCCCTTGAAAATTGTCAAATTTATAGAGTTTTTGCAGACGGGGAATACCCTCGTATTCTAAGAGATTCCAATCGGGAATTTTAGCCTGTAAAGCGGTAATTTCCTCGGCAGTGATAGGAGAAGAACCCGATTGATAAGGTTGACATTTTTGTTGAGCAAGTTCGGTCATAGGGGTATCAATCCAGATTTTTTAAGTAAGTAGTTATAATTAAATTGAAGATAGATTTTGCCTCTGATCCCCCCTGCCCCCCTTTGATAAGGGGGGTGCCGATAGGCGGAGGGATCCCCCCTGCCCCCCTTGATAAGGGGGGTGCCGATAGGCGGGGGGATCCCCCCCGCCCCCCTTGATAAGGGGGGTATCTGACAACTTTTAACACCTACCTACTTACCTTTATTATAGAGGAAAATCCCCCAGAGAAATTTTCTATTCTTCCTCTGACTCTGGAGAACTTACCCAAGGGGTAGAAGATTCGGCAGCTTTCGGGAAAGAAAAAGATTTTTTTGAAGGAGAAGGCAATAATTCCAATTGTCGATTACCGGTTTTATAGCTAGTTTTATTTTTATGCTCTCCCCGTCGTCGTTGGGAGGTTTTTTCCTCCGTGGTATTTTCGGCTATCACTTCATACAAAATCGCCCGTTTATCCTCTTGTTGTCCTTTTCTTAAAACCCGTCCTAAACGCTGAATATATTCCCTAGTGGAACCAGTTCCCGATAAAATAATCGCGATGCGTGCTTCTGGCACATCAACCCCTTCATTGAGAACATGGGAAGTCACCAGAATTTTGTATTCTCCCTGACGAAAACGGGTCAGGATTTCATGGCGTTCTTTCACGGGAGTTTGATGGGTTATGGCAGGTATTAAAAAGCTCTCGGAAATGCGGTAAACTGTGGCATTATCGTTGGTAAAAATTAAAATTGGTTCCGGATGGTGTTCACAGATTAATTCGGCTAAAACCCGCAATTTTCCCTGGGTTCCGGAGGATATTTCCTTCGACTCCCGGTGGGCTAACATCGCCCGGCGCCCTTCGCTACTTCTGGCACTAATCATGACAAAATTTTGCCAACCATCTAAACCAGACAAACTGAGATTATTTTTTCTTAAAAAATCATTGCGAATTTTAATCGCTTCTTGATATTTTTCCTGTTCTTTGGCAGATAGTTTCACTTTAATTTGAATTATTTCATGATCCGCTAGGGCTTTTCCTGACAAGTCTTGGGGACTTTTTTGATAAACAATTGTACCAATAAGATAATCTAAATCCTGATGACTACCATCACCGCGATCTGGTGTTGCTGTTAAGCCTAAACGATAGGGTGCGATCGAATCTTCCGCTATTTTCCGAAAGAAATCCGATGGTAAATGATGACATTCATCAAAAATCAAAAAAGCGTAACGATTGCCAAGAGTTTCTGAATAAATTGCCGCACTTTGATAGGTGGCGATTAAAATAGCACTATTATCCTTAGAACCTCCCCCTAATAATCCCACCTCGGCATCGGGAAAAGCCGCCAACATCTGGGCATACCACTGGTGCATTAAATCAATAGTCGGCACGATAATTAAGGTGCTGCGGGGAGTCGATTGTAGAGCTAATTGGGCAAGATAGGTTTTACCGGCAGCGGTGGGAAGGACGATAACACCCCTTCTCTGGGATTTTTTCCAAGCGATTAACGCTTCCGTTTGGTGGGGGTAGGGTTCCCGTTCAAAACTGGCAATTAATTCTAAATTGTTGAAAGCTTTTGCTTCATCTTGGAAGTTAATGCCCTCCTCCTGTAGAGTTTCCACGAGAGGACGATAATGAATGGCCAAAATGCGAAATCTTTCGATACGATCATCCCAAGTGGCAAAATCTAGCCATTTTTTTCCTTTTGGTGGTGGATGGAGAATTAAGGTTCCTCGCTCATATTTGAGGGTGGGTAAGCGCATTTTTCAGTTATCAGTTATCAGTAAACAGTTATCAGTAAACAGAACGTAGGTTGGATTGAAGCATGAAACCCAACGCCCGCTCATGTTACGCTACCGCTAACCCATCCTACAAATAATTGTGCCTCCCTACTTATCAGTAAACAGTAAACAGTAAACAGTAAACAGTATAAGTGAACTGAAAACTTACATCTGATAACTGATAACTGATAACTGATAACTGATTCAAGGCTGACGGCGGCAAGATAGCTTATCGCTAGATTATATTGATCGGGTTAAAAAAATAGAGTGTGAATTAACACACTCTCAGCATATCGAAACAGCCAAAGTTTGGCAATAGATTAAATCTTTTCGGTTAGCTTAGTCAGAACGCGATTGGAACGTTCCACAAAAGCTTGCATTCCCTCAGCATCAAATCCTTTTTGAGCGATTAAAGCTAAATCATAAACGTGCTGACAGAGCATTTTTGCTAATTGCGCCGATGGAGATTCGCCACTACCGGTAACAATACTTCCCTGACTAATCTGGACAATCTGTTGAATTAGGGGATGATTAGTATTAATCATCAGAATATGTTCTTCGGGGAAAGCCATGGATTTTTGTTGCATCATTGCCGTCATTTCCTGTAAGCGTCGCATCGCTTCTGGAAGTAAGACAATTGCCGGGGGAGTACCTTGGGGATCATCGGATTTCAAGGCTTCAGTTTTGATATTGATGCGGGAATTATCGAGAGCTTTGGCGAAGATTTCTTTGATCAATTCAGCCCGGGTTTTATTACTACCGGGATCGATAATTTCACTAGCTTGATCCTGTTCGAGCAGCGTCGAGTCTAATTCAGAATCAACCCGGGTGAATTTCACATCGGAGTATTCTCTTTCTAGGAAAGGAATAAAGTAATTAGTATCGATGAAAGAATCAAAGAAGAGTATCTCTAACCCTTGATTTTTGTAGAGTTCAACGTAGGTGGATTGGCTACGAGGATCGGTACAGTAAAAAACTCGATTTTCGTGGCGTTCTTTATGGCGTTCTAGGTAGGCTTTGAGAGTAGTATAACCTTCCTGTTCGATCGCTTCTAGGGGAGTTTTCGCCGTTGCTTCTTGCCATGCGTCACCTTCGGCGGTTTGCACTTCCACTTGTACTGTGGTTTCTGGGGGTTTGTAGGTAGTGCGATAGATTAAAATATCTTCTACCTGCTGTTTAAATTTATCCTCTTTCAAGGAACCAAATTTAATAAAGGTTCCCACATCTTCCCAACAACGAATATATTCTTTTGCGTCTTCGTTGTAGAGAGATTTGAGGCGATCAGCAATTTTTTTGGCAATAAAATCGGCAATACGGCGAACGGTACGATCTTTGGTTAAAGCACTTCGAGACACATTTAAAGGAATATCTGGACTATCGATAACTCCTCGCAAGGGCATCAGGAAATCGGGAATAATTTCCTCGCAATGATCGCTGACAAAAACCTGATTACAGAATAACTTTAACTGTCCTTTTGAGACATCTACATCTGGTCTGAGTTTGGGAAAATAAAGAATGCCATTGAGCAAGAAAGGATAATCGGTATTCAGATGTACCCAGAGTAAAGGTTCTTCTTGGAAAGGATAGAGATAACGATAGAATTCTAGGTAGTCTTCTTTCGTCAGATTTTGAGGAGATTCTTTCCATAAAGCTCGTTGTTGATTAATCACTTCCCCATCAATTTTAATGGGAACGGGCATAAAATCCGAGTAGGTTTTGACTAACTGGCGAATGCGGGCAGCTTCTAAATATTCCCCTTCCTCATCCATTAAAGTTAGGGTGATAGTGGTGCCGATTTGGCTGCGGGAAGAATCGGTTAGTTCAAACTCTGGAGAACCATCACAGCACCAATGGACAGGGGTAGCACCTTCCTGATAGGAAAGAGTATCAATCTCTACCTTTTTAGCCACCATAAAAGCCGAATAAAAACCTAGTCCAAAATGACCGATTAAATCGTTGGCTGATTTTTGGTATTTATTGATAAATTCTTCCGCACTGGAAAAGGCAACTTGGTTAATATATTTCTTGATTTCTTCCCCCGTCATCCCGATTCCATTATCGGTAATTGATAGGGTACGATTTTCTTTATCGATGGCGAGATTAATTTCTGGTTCGGGGACTTCTCCTCTCGCTTCTCCTGCTAAGGAAGCCATTTTTAATTTCGAGATGGCATCAACACTATTAGATATCAATTCCCGCAGAAAAATTTCATGGTCAGTGTAGAGGGATTTTTTGATAATAGGGAAGATATTCTCGGTATGAATCGTGATATTACCTTTTTCGAGTACCGTCATACGTTCAATTACTAAGGGCTTGACTATTCTAACTTTTTTATTTTGCTCGATGATGGCAGCATTGATCACAGAGCGATTGCCCAACTTCCTCTAGGGTGATAACCGTACCGATAAAGGGATTTAACGGCAGCGGGGCGATTTCTAGAACTCGAACGCAAAAATCGCGGTTATTGATGACTTTTTGACTTTTACAAGCGGTTGGTTGAGATTTGCCGATTGAGGGGGAATTGCAGTAGCTCTACTGGTCACTTTGCAGATATCCCTCAATCAAAATATCGGGATTGAGATAATTAACCGTGACATTTTCTAACTGTAAAGCTTCGCTCATTAACTGGAAACCTAAATCACCCACAGCAGTAGGTGCCTTGATTCCCCCGATGATTTTGGGCGCGATAAAAGCGATAATTTTTTGTACCATGCCCTCAGCGATCGCTGCCGCACTTAAACCGCCGCCGCACTCCCACAAAACCTGACAAAATCCTCTCTGATAGAGATTTTCCATCACTAAAGTGGGTGTCACCTCGGTGAGTTCGATCACTTCCACGCCTTTTGTTAATAATTGTTGCTGAAGCTTGACATTAGAATCAATTTGTGTATAGACAAGCGTGGGAAATTGACTGGTATCCCAAAGATGGGCCGAGGGAGGTAAATCGAGCGATCGAGTCATGACCACGCGCAGGGGATTATGATCAGAGAGGCCGTGAGTGGTGAGGTGGGGATTATCTTGACGGACAGTGCTACCGCCGACGATAATCGCATCACAAGCCGATCGCAGTCGATGGACTATTTGGCGAGAAGCGGGGCTAGTAATCCAAGTGCTATGACCGGTAGTAGCGGCAATTTTGCCATCGAGAGTCATGGCATATTTGAGAATACCGAAGGGTTTTTTAGCGGTGATGCGATGGATAAAACCCTGATTGAGTTGACGACATTCGGACTCCTCCACTCCCACCAGCGTCTCGATGCCTGCCGATGCTAGTCTTTGAATGCCTTTCCCCGCCACCAGGGGATTAGGATCGATCATCCCCACCACCACTTTTTTAATACCTGCTTGCACAATTGCCTCGCTACAGGGGGGAGTCCGTCCATAGTGGTTACAGGGTTCAAGATTGACGTATAAAGTGGCACCACGAGCTTTTTCTGCTGCCTGTCTCAGGGCGAAAACTTCTGCATGGGGTTGTCCGGCCTCTGGGTGAAAACCTTCGCCGATAATTGTCCCCTCTTGAACAATCACAGAACCCACCAAAGGATTAGGAGAAGTTCGCCCCAAGGCTTGCCTAGCAAGGGTTAGACATCTTTGCATCATTTTGCGATCGAATTCCGTTGCCTGGGCCATGGTTGATTTCTCCAAAGGAGGGGAGACTTTATCAGTGATCAGTAAACAGTAATCAGTGATCAGTGGGAAGCTTTTTTCAGTGTTGCCAAAGGCACGGCGTAGCCGTCCAGTAAACAGTAATCAGTGAACGGAAAACTCACATCTGATAACTGATAACTTCTCTACTATTGTTATTTTAAAGTGAAACGTATCAGAGGATACAGAAATCTCAAATAAAAAAAAACAAAGATCGAAAAACGTTGACTACTCACACATCAAGATAAATCCCTAGCTGTTTGGTCTTCTGAAATGATTGACCTCTGTTCCTAGGATTTAGCGGTTGAACGGACATAATTGCTCGGTAATTATTTTCAAAAGTAATGAATCGACCTACTAACTCAACAAAGTAAACGAATTAACGATGAAACGAATTGCTCGAAAATCTGGGGAACTTGTCGGTTTATTACCGAAAATTAACCCTGTCTGGTTAGCCTGTGTTCCCTTGTCTGCGATTATTTTTGTGGTTTGGAACACAGCCGTACAGGCCCAAGATGCGAAACCCCTAACCCCCGAAGATGTCCAAAACGCCCTTAATACAATCTGGGTTTTGATTGCCGCTATCCTCGTGATCTTTATGAATGCGGGTTTTGCGATGCTAGAAACGGGATTCTGTCGTCAGAAAAACGCCGTTAACGTTCTGGCCAAAAACCTGATCGTTTTCGCCCTCTCCACCATATCATTTTGGGCGATCGGTTTCTCCCTGATGTTTGGGTCTCTCAGTAACGAATTTTTCGGTACAGGAGGCTGGTTCCTTAGCAGTAGCGATCCCGCCACCTACGTTATGCCTGCCTCTTTGCCCACCTCGGTGTTCTTCCTGTTCCAAGTAGCTTTCGCGGGAACGGCGGCAACCATTGTATCTGGGGCGGTGGCAGAACGGATTAAATTCGTCGATTTCCTCGTTTTTAGCTTAATTATCGTCGGTATCATGTACCCGATCACCGGTCACTGGGTTTGGGGTGGCGGTTGGTTAGCTGACCTTGGTTTTAAAGACTTCGCTGGTTCGACGGTGGTTCACTCGGTGGGTGGTTGGTCTGCTTTAACCGGGGCGGCAATTCTCGGCCCGAGAATGGGTAAATACATCAACGGTCGCACCAGTGCCTTACCCGGCCATAACATGAGTATCGCGACCTTGGGTTGTTTAATTCTCTGGATTGGCTGGTTCGGTTTTAACCCCGGCTCTACTTTAGCGGTTAATGAAACTGTACCCTATATCGCTGTCACCACTAACCTCGCCGGGGCTGCAGGTGGCATTGCCGCTACCTTTACCGCTTGGGCGAAAGATGGTAAACCCGACCTTTCGATGATTATTAACGGTATTCTCGCCGGTTTAGTAGCCGTTACTGCCGGTTGTGATGGTGTATCCTATTGGTCGGCGGCAATCATCGGTTTAATTGCCGGTGTAGTCGTGGTTTACTCGGTGTCTTTCTTCGATAACCTGAAAATTGATGACCCGGTGGGTGCGACTTCCGTTCACCTCGTCTGTGGTATGTTTGGAACTTTAGCCGTCGGTATCTTCAACAAAGATGCGGGTTTAATCACCGGTCAATTCCAACTGTTTATTAACCAAATTATCGGAATTGTGGCAGTAGGGGCATTTACCGTGATTGTCAGTGGTATTGTTTGGACAATCCTTAAGGCTACCCTCGGTATTCGTGTTACTCCCGAAGAAGAAATGGAAGGTTTGGATGTGGGTGAACACGGAATGGAAGCCTATAGCGGTTTCGTCAAGGAGTCCGATATCGTTACTGGTGGCTATTATGCTTCCAGTGTTGACATGGAAACGCCCAGCAGTCGTTAGGGTGAACCTTGTAAAGATAGATTAATTAGATCCCCGACAAAGTTAAAGAGAAAAGGAAGAAGGCCTCGCCCCGATGCGATCAGTGGCTATAATTAGCTTCTAAACCTTTTCTCTTTCGGTTTTTTGTCTCTTTCCAGACAGAAAAAATTAATCTTGCTACTAGGCACCAACCGTCAATGAAAAAGATCGTAGGAATAACCATGCTTTTGCTGGGACTGGGATTCAATTTCGGAGTTGCCCCGGTTTTTGCGGAAACCGTCGCCGCCGCTCCCCCCAATCCGATTAGTGCTGGAGATACAGCTTGGATGCTGATCTCGTCGGCTTTAGTTTTATTAATGACCCCCGGACTGGCTTTTTTTTATGGGGGTTTAGTACGTTCGCGTAACGTCCTCAACACCATGATGATGAGTTTGGTAGCCATGGGCGTCATCGGTGTAACTTGGGTGTTTTGGGGTTATAGTCTCGCTTTCGATGTCACCCCGGGTAAAAGTGACTTTGGTGAAGGGATTGAAGCTTTTATCGGTGGTCTGGATTGGATTTTTCTCAACGGAGTCACCGCCGCCGCACCTGACAATATCGGTTATGCACCCACCGTTCCCCATCAAGTGTTTATGGTCTATCAGATGATGTTTGCGATCATCACCCCGGCTTTAATTTCAGGGGCGATCGTGGAACGGGTCAACTTTAAGGCCTATTTTTGGTTTTTACTGCTTTGGTCTACCTTGATCTATTCTCCCCTAGCTCACTGGGTTTGGGGTAAGGGTTGGTTGGCAGCCACTGGGGCGCTGGATTTCGCCGGTGGAACCGTTGTTCACGTTAGTTCCGGGATTTCCGCACTGGTGGCCGCTTGGGTAATCGGTCCGCGGCGTAGTTTTGGAACTCAAACCTATGCACCCCATAATGTGCCGTTTGTTCTCCTCGGTATCGGTTTACTCTGGTTTGGTTGGTTTGGTTTTAATGGGGGTAGCGCACTTTCCTCTAGTTCCCTAGCCACGACAGCTTTTGTTAATACCAGTATCGCCGCTTCGGCTGGGGGTTTGACATGGATGCTGATAGAATGGATTTTACGCGGTAAACCGACGGCGATCGGTATTGCTAGTGGATTTTTGGGGGGATTAGTGGGTATAACTCCCGCTGCCGGCTATGTGCTGCCGATTGGGGCGATTCTGATTGGTTCGATCACTGCCCTTAGTTGTTTTTTTGCGGTTAGTCTCCGAGCAAAATTGCGCTTTGATGACTCTTTGGATACCTATCCCGTCCATGGTGTGGGTGGGACAATAGGGGCAATCCTTACGGGGGTTTTTGCGACTAAATCGGTTAATTCCTTCGGTAATGACGGTTTACTATTTGGCAACCCCGGCTTAGTTTGGACGCAATTTGTTGGCGTTGCCGCTACTTATATCTTTGCTGCCGTGGGTACTTTTGTCATCCTGAAAGTTCTCAGTTTATTCATGGATTTGCGGGTTAAACCGAATACGGAAGCAGAAGGTTTGGATGTGCCTCAACACGGAGAGGAAGCCTACGGACAGGAATTCGAGTTTGGTAGCAGCTTTTCCTACCAAGAAAATCCTCCTAGCACAAATCCTCGAGAAAATTATTAGCGATTCAATCGGCTATCAGTCCGGCTAACAGAGGCGAAATTTCGTCTCTGTGGAACTTGGCTGAACAATCAAAAAAAAAGAACGGGTCTGCTTCTAGATGATACTAAATCTGGTTATTAAAAACTGATTATTTATTCCCCCTTTTGCCTCTTGCCTCTTGCCTCTTGCCTTTCCTGATATGTAGCCTATACTCAACGGATTTAGTGAGATGAGGTTTCAACCCCTCACACATTGCGCCAATACCAGCGAGTAACATCGGTTAAAAACTGTTTGACTCTGGGAGGAGGGGTTATTTTTAATCCTAGCCATTGATAGGGAAGTTCTCCTACTACATGATATTTCTTAGAGATGTTCATATTCGTCGGTAACTCCATTCCCCAGCGTTTAAAACTAGCGGCGCAATTTTCTGTGATTTCACCGCGACTGGTGCTTTCCCCATACACGGCTATATTCTTGTCCACAATTAATTGTCTTTCTCCCACTAACTTTGTAATTCTGAAACTATCCATTTCCTTAGCAACAAATGGTCGATCAGGAAAACTTTCAAAAACTCTTCTCAAAGCTTTTACTTTTATGAATTGATGAGACCAGAGATCCGGGAGAGTATCTGCTTGAGAAAATACCGTTTCTCGTAAAACGACTTGCTTTTTAGGGGTGAGAATCTTGACTCCTTCTTGAATAAATTTGTCGCTTTTAAAGTAACCACCTTTAAGGTGGCGCAGGCAGAGAACTGTTAAGAGATCGGACTCGGTGTTATTGATAACAAAATTGTAGATATCATTAGCTGCCTCTTCTTGAATTCGGATCAGGTAACGATCATCCATGCACCAATAAATCCATTCTTCATCAGGCAAGTCTTTTAAGAGATTTAAAACCGTATCCCTGATCTTGGAACAGTCCATCGGAATTAACTCCACTTTATCGCCATATTTTGCTAAGTTCTCAGGATAATTGTCGTAGGGAACACGAAAAGTAAAAGGATTACTTGGCCACAATTTTTGATAAGTATAAATCATGTGATCAGCAAATTTAATGTACTTATCGCAGGTCAAAACGATCGCTTTCATAAATGATTCTTAATCCTGAATAGTTTTTTAGTTTTAGCTGTTATCCTTACGGAGCGACTAATTATAGGATTATCACCAGCAAATTTACAGCAAAGCTGTCTATTTGTCAATACTTTTGGTATCCTAGTCTTGAAAAAACAGAGAGCGGCACTCAAGAAGGCCGTTTATTCTCTCCATCAACTGGCAATTTTAGCGATTATTACTGACAATAATCAAGAATAACGAATCGAGTTAAGTAGCTGGTTATAATTAAATTAAAAATGGATTTTAGGTTCGATCCCCCCTGCCCCCCTTGATAAGGGGGGTGCCGATAGGCGGGGGGATCTGAAAGTTTTTAATACCTATCTACTTAAGTAGTTATCAAGTCACAAACATTTAAAAAAAGAAATAGGTTTATATTGGGGTAAAATCCAGTTTAGAATGGTCACAAGACCCAGAAAAAAGAAAAAAATTCAACAGAAACTAGCGGAATATTTAAAAATAGCAAAATCTCAATATAGACTCACAGCGATCGCACCATACCAGAATTGAGGGATAACTTTCCCAGGTCCGCAAACCGGAGGGGACAAAACTGGTTTATGCTAGAAAGGGTTACTCTTAACGTAACTTTACAAAGTCATCGATCGCCCACATTTATGGATTGCATCATCAATCGTCGAGCGCGGTTTTCAGCCAGCCATCGCTATTATCTACCAGAATGGGACGAAGCCGAAAATCAAAGACTTTTTGGTCTTGGTAGCCGTTTTCCCGGTCATGGTCACAATTACGAATTATACGTCTCCCTATACAAAGAACTCAATCTTTATGGCATGGTGGAAAATCTCTCCACCGTGAAACAGGTAATTAAACGAGAGATAACCAGTCAATTAGACTACTCCTATCTCAATCAAGTCTGGCCGGAATTTCAGCAAACCCTACCCACCACAGAAAATATCGCTAGAGTTATCTGGCAAAGATTAGCACCCTATTTACCATTGGTCAAAATTCAACTATTTGAACACCCCGAATTGTGGGCAGAATATCAAGGAAAAGATATGGAAGCAACTTTAACTATCAAAACCCATTTTAGCGCCGCCCATCGTTTGGCTTTACCGCAATTAACCCTCGAACAAAACTCGGAAATCTACGGCAAATGCGCCAGGGTAAACGGTCATGGTCATAATTATCACCTAGAAGTATCCGTGGCGGGAGAAATCGATCCCCGCACCGGTATGATTGTGGATCTAGGGGATTTACAAAAAGCGATCGATGAATTGGTAGTAGAACCCTTCGATCATACTTTTTTAAATAAGGATATTCCCTACTTTGCCGAAGTGGTTCCCACCGCGGAAAATATTGCCCTACATATCGCTCAACTATTAGAGGAACCAATCCGCCAATTAGGAGCCGAATTAGATAAAGTTAAACTAATTGAAAGTCCCAATAATTCTGCCGAAATCCACTGCCGTGGTTCGGTTCAAGCTCCCCGACAACTTCTAGAAAAAACCCTGACAGCCGTTTAATTGCCTGTTGGTTAAGGTGATTAGGGTGAGCATGGCTCACCCTGATGGATTTAATTAAACCCTAGTTAAACACTTCTCGCCATCCTCGCTTTCCTTTGCTTTGGCGCAAGGGAGAGGCTAAATCGACAATTTTCTCCAGCAGTTTCGGGGCCAATTTTTGACACCAAAGAGCTAGATGACTTTGCCAACCGACGACAATTTCCGTTTTTTCCCTATTTAACCCGGTAATTAGGGTTTGGGCGACTTCTTCGGCGCTCATCGGCTTTAACCATCGAAATAACTGCAATTCTCGCACCATATCCGTATCGGTTAAAGAGGGTAAGAGGGTGACAACTTTGATGTTGTGTTCCCGTAATTCCGACCTGAGAGCCTGACTAAAACCCAAAATGGCAAATTTGGTGGCTGAGTAGGTAGCGAAGCTAGGAGCGGCAATTTTACCCATCATGCTGGAAACATTGACGATGGTTCCCTGTCCCCGAATTGCCATCCGGCGGGCAATTAAGCGAGTGACCGTGTACATGGCCATCAGATTTAAAGATATTTCTGCTTGCACTTGCGAAAATTGCGATCGCAGAAAGGGGGTTTGATGGGCAATACCGGCACAGTTAACGAGGATATCAATGCCACGACATTCTTGCCAAACGCGGATAATTGAAGGACTAACAAGGTCATTTTCGGTTAAATCTAGGGCTAAAGGTGTGGCAATGACCCCTAGAGACTCAATTTCTTTGGCTAGTTTGTCTAATCGCTCTTGATCTCTGGCAAGAATCACAATTCTGCTTAAACCTTGTCGGGCTAATTCTAAGGCGATCGCTCGTCCAATGCCCCGGGATGCCCCCGTGACTAGGGCTGTTTTTCCCTGTAATTTCATGATCAAACTCCTGTTTTAAGCAACAGTACAGAAATTTATTGGTTTTGCTTCTGAAATCTTTGATTTGTGCATCTATGCCCTACATAAGTAGCGAAGCAATCGGGGGATAGATGGATAGGTTAGGGTGCATGGGATTTTTCCTCCTTCAAAGCGCACTCTTGAACCCACGGTAACAGTTGTCTTTACAAACAGCAATCTTTTTTAACACTTTTCCGCAAAATCACTCGATCGGATGAACGCTCAGGGTGATCCTCAATCCTATGGAAGGGGAGCAGGGAGAGGGGAGAGGTAGGGTTGATTCATGAATCAACCCTACTATGAATCAACCCTAGGGGAGAGGGGCAGCAGAAAAAAAAATTGTGGTTCCACCCTATTGTTGATCTCAATTTAGGTGTTCAATGTCGGTAATAATCGGTAGAATCACCGTGATCTTTGTGCCTTTTCCTTCCTCACTTTCTATGTAAATTTGTCCTTTGTGCGCTTCCACACAGCGTCCGACAATGGCTAATCCTAATCCCGTTCCTTGAATATTATCGACATTGCTACCGCGATAAAAAGGTTTAAATAAATTTTCTTGATTTTTGCTGGGAATACCAATGCCTCGATCGATAATTTTAAAGACTACCTGCTCGGATTCGACAATAATCTTAAATTCTACGGGGTTTCCCTGTGGTGAATATTTGATAGCATTTCCCAGTAAATTTGTCAAGATATGTTTAATTAAATTAACATCCCAAAGTCCTCTTTCTAAGCTGCCCTCAATTTGGAAAATAATTGCCGATTGTTTTTCTGGCTTAACCATAAAAGATTCTACCAATTTCTGACAATAATCGAGCAAATCCACCGGATCAAATTGACAGTATAATCTCCCGGAATCGGCCCTACCAATTAATAACACTTCTGTGAGCAATTGATCCATGTCTTTAATGGCCGATCGAATCATGCGAAAATAGCTAACTTGCTGATCTTTTGTCAACCGATCGCGACTTTCTTCTAATAATCCAGCCGAGAGTAAAATTTTATTTAAAGGATTGCGAAAATCGTGAGATAACATGGAAACAAATTCAGTTTTTAACTGATTTAATTCCTGAGCTTTTTCCAGTTGATTAGTGCGTTCAATCACGCTCATTTTTAAAGCTTCGTTCGATTCTCGTAAAGCTTCCTCCATCTGTTTTCGCTCGATCGCATAACATAGCGATCGAGTTAAAATTTCTAAACTTACTTCTCTTTTAATTAAATAATCCTGCGCTCCCTGACGTAGTGCTGCCAAAGCTAAATTATCATCATTAGTATTAGTTAAAACCACGATTGGTAATTTCGGAGCCGTAATTAAAAGGGGAGCTAAGGATTCCAAATCCTGACTATCTGGTAAAGTTAGATCTAATAAAATTACATCAAAATTTGTTTGTTTTAAAAGAGAAATTGCCTCCGATAATCTTGACACATTAACCAGATGAAATTCTTTTTTTTCATTACCCTTAAGAATTTCCTTTAATAATCGAGCTTCGGCTAAATTATCCTCGATTAAAAGAACTTTTATATCCTGCGAGAGTCCCATTGTTTAATCAAGAGTTAAAGAGATTTGGGAAGTTAGGAAGTGGGGTGTGGGGTGTGGGGTATAGGGTGTAGGGTGTAGGGTGTGGGGAGAATAAAGCTGCCTCCTGCCTCCTGCCTCCTGACGACCGACTCCTGATAACTGATAACTGATCACTGATAACTGATCACTGATAATGATTCACTCCCCAGGTAAAGTAGCGGTTTCTAACCAAAAAGCCTCGATATTTTTGACAATTTTGAACAAATCGTTGAGATTGCGCGACTTGGTTATATAACAATTAACGTGCAGTTCATAGCTATAAAAAATATCCTCCTCGTTGCGAGAAGTGGTTAAAACCACCACAGGAATTCTTTTTAAACTGGGATCGTTTTTGATTTCCGCTAATACCTCCCGTCCGTCTTTTCTTGGCAAATTCAGATCGAGAAGAATCAGATTAGGACGAGGAGAATCGATATACTCCCCTTCTCGACGCAGATAATCCATAGCGTTGACACCATCCCTAACGATAACTAATTCATGCGGGACGGTGCTAGTTTTTAATGCCTCTTGGATGAGGCGAATATCAGCTTTACTGTCCTCCACTAATAAGATAATTTTGTGTGGCACGTCCTCGCCAGCGCTCACGCTCGTTACCTCCTAGGGGAATTGTAAAATAGAAAACCGCTCCTTCACCTAATTGGGATTCTACCCAAATTCGTCCGCGATGACACTCGATAATTTTCTTACAAATCGCCAAACCCATGCCTGTGCCAGGGTACTCGTCGCGGGTGTGCAGTCGTTGGAAAATTACGAAAATGCGTTCGGAAAATCGGGGATCGATGCCAATTCCATTATCGCTGATAGAGAACAGCCATTCCTCCTCTTGACGTTGAGCAGCAATATGAATAGTGGGAGTCGCTTTTCCTCGGAATTTAATGGCATTACCGATGAGATTTTGGAACAATTGCATTAACTGGGTTTTATCTGCCATGACAATTGGCAAAGGATCAACGGTGATTATAGCTTGACTTTCCTGAATTCTCCCTTTCAGGTTAGCGAGAGCTTTTTCCAGTGCCAGATTAGCATCGATGGTATTAAACTCTACCGCCTGCATATCCACTTTTGAGTAAGCCAGCACATCATCTATTAATGTTTGCATCAAGCTGACACCTTCGACGGCAAAAGTAATAAATTCTTTAGCATCTTCGTCCAGTTCTTCGGTGTAGCGCATTTCTAGCAACTGCACATAGTTGGCGACTTGATTGAGGGGTTCCTGTAAATCGTGGGAAGCGACGTAGGCGAATTTTTTTAATTCGGCGTTTGATAGTTCCAAATCCCGCGCTAAACGTGCCAACTCATCCGCTTGTTTTAAGATGATATTGACGATCGCTTTTCGTAATTCTAGTGCGGCGTTAATTTCTACCGCTTTCCAGGGTAAAGATTTGAGGCGAACGGTTTCTTTCCAGAGGGAGAAAGATTTACGCGGACAGAGACGAATATTACCATCTATGGCAGTCGTTTCGATCGCTTTACCCGGATCACCACCCCAGTTCACGGTTTGAATTACTTCCGGACGAAACCAGAGGAGATAATTACGTTTAGAAATGGGAATTGCTAGTAAACCACTGGCAATGTCTTTAAACTTACCCGCATCGGCATAAATTCGCGGTAAGGAATTGGTATAGTAAACATCTTCATGGACGTTTTTTTCTAGCCAAGTAATCAGATAGTTTAGTTCTTCTTCGCTCGGTGTTACTCCAATTAAGGTATAGTTACCACCTAAGCAAATAGCGGCTCCCGTGGCTTTAGTTAGATCGAGCAGATTCGGTTTATGGGCAATTAATCCATCAATAAAGTTATTAGCTTCCGCCATATAATCGATTAATTGCGATTGCACAAAGCTTAATTTTACTCGATAGTCATAATCCTCGGTTTCTTCCCGTGCCGATATTTCCGAGAAAATTACTCTTCCTAAGAACTCACAAGCTTTACGCAGTTCGTAGGGTACATATTTAGGGGTGCGGTGATGACAGGCAATAATGCCCCAGAGACGTTTATTTTCAATCAGAGAAATGGTTAGAGATGCTCCCACTCCCATATTATGCAGGTATTCTAAATGACAGGGAGAAGCACTTCTAAGACTGGACAGGGTTAAATTTAAGGGTTGTTGAGTTTCGGGGTGAAGACTAGGCACTAGATCGACGGGTTCAGAGGTAGCATCGGGAATCTGTCGAATCCAATTAGCACTTAATAAATTTCGTGCCGGGAGAGGGATATCGGAAGCGGGATAACGTAAACCGAGATAGGGTTCTAGTTGCTCTATTTTGTCTTCTGCTATCACATCACCGTTATCTTCTTCGTCGAATTTGTATAACATAACTCGATCGAATCCTGTCATTTTTCTGACTTCTTTAACGATGATATTACAGAAATCTTTCAGGCTACGGGTAGCTTCAAGTTTATCGATCGAAGTTTTGGCTAGGTGATAGAATCTCAGGAAAGGAATGTTTTCATAGGAAATAGCTGGTTCTAACTCTAAAATCAGCATTTGTTCGGCGTTGCGGTGAAAAATAGCATCAAAGACGGCAAAATCATCCCCTTTAACCCGCGCCCAAATTTTGGCAGGATTGAGAGCATCAAAATCGTTATTTTCTATGGCTGATTTTAGAGGATCGATCTGAAAGGGATCGAAGATTTCCTCTAGGGTTTTACCGATAATTTCCCCCGGAGAAATGCCCAATAAACTGCGGCTATTACTGCTAGTTTGGCTGACTTTTAGCTCCGGTTCGCTGAGAACTAAAAGCACCCCGTGCGGTTGAATTCGGTTATAGAGATGGATTGGTTCCCGTTCGATCGAAGTTGGGTTAATTGTCTCGGTTATAACTTCCATGTGTATTTCTCCCAGAGGATTTTTGCCAAGTTGAAAACTCTTTGTTTATTAAAACTATTTCTTCTCACTTTCAGGGGGCGATCAAGAATAAATTTACTTCTCTTAATACTAGGCCATCAAAAGTAATAAAACTTTAATTAATCAGTTATCTATCGATCGAGCAGTTCTGTTCAGTTCCCTTTATTATAATCAGTTTTTCTCTGAGAATCTATGGTAATTTGTTAAGAATTAAGAGTTAATGTTACAAAGGAAGGATAATTCTTAATAAAAATATACGGTAGTTAAGGGGTTTCAGACCCAAAAATTTCCAGGAACGCACCCTAGAAAAGTAGGCGATATCGTACTGTAATTATACAATTGATAAGCAAGAACAAATTCAAGAGATAAATTAGTAAACTTGATCGTGTTTTCCAATATCAACTATAACAATTAAAGTTTCTCCTGAATCAGTATCTTGACGAAAAGTAAAAATAATACGGCAATCGTAACTAACAGAACATGACCAATAACCTTCTAATCTACCTGTCAGCTTATGAGATTTTAAAGAAGGGGTAAAGGGATTATCTTCTAACAAATGTAGAACCTCTGATACCTTGCTTTGTAGTTGAGGATTTTTGCTGATTAAGCGTTGAAAAGCTCTTTTAAAGCTTTTGTCAGCAACTAATTTCATTCTTCTTCATCCTCTAACAAATAAGCCATTATCTCTTCAGCACTGCCTTTTTTTGCTGTTCCCATTGCTAAAGATTTTAAGGTTTCTTCGCCATTTTTAGCCATCTCCTCCCGGCGTTTCTCAATGCGTCTTTTACGAATTAGCTCAAACAAATAATCTTGGTCTTCAATGGATAGACTCTCTACCGATTCGATCAGATCTTGAAAAAATGCGATACTCATTAAAGTTTACCCCTGTTAGTTAACTTTTTTTCCTGATATGTTATCACAATATAGTCAAGTAGGGTGCGTTAGGCAATCCCTTGTTTTTAGGGAAAAAATCAAGAGCTAAATATCGCCGTAACGCACCACACAGAAAGGTTTTTGGTGCGTTACTACTGGATGTTTCAGCAGTTAAGTAGGGTGCGTCAGACAATCCCTTGTTTTTAGGGAAAAAATCAAGAGCTAAATATTACCGTAACGCACCACAAAGAAAAGTGTTTGGCTACTTTTATAAGCCGCTATGACGGAGGAGAGGCTCGGTACTAGGTTCGCGACCGCGGAAAGCTTTAAAAACATTCATAGGATGGGAACTTCCCCCCATAGCTAAGACAGTATCGCGAAAACGGCGACCGATCGCTTTCACTGCTTCTTCGTTATCTAATCCTACTTCCTCGAAAGCGGCAAAAGCATCGGCACTGAGAACTTCTGCCCATTTATAACTATAGTAACCCGCCGCATAACCGCCAGCGAAAATATGTCCAAAAGAACACAAGAAAGCATCTTCTGGTAGAGGAGGAATTATCGTCGTCGTCGCCGCTAAACGCTGTCTGACTTGTTTAGGAGTTTCGCCGCCATTGGGTTGATAACGATGGTGTAATTCCAAATCTACTAAAGACAAATGTAGCTGACGCAGCATAGCCGAACCGCTCATATAATTCTTAGCTAGGAGCAGTTTTTGGTAGTAATGTTCGGGGAGAGTTTCACCGGTTTCGTAGTGTTTGGCCATACTCATTAAAGTAGGGCGATCATAACACCAATTTTCCATAAATTGACTGGGCAATTCCACCGCATCCCACTCAACGTTACTAATACCCGCTGCGCCGGAATAGTCCACAGTGGTTAACATATGCTGTAAACCGTGGCCAAATTCGTGAAATAGGGTAGTTACCTCCTCAAAGGTCATTAAACTGGGGTTTCCGTCCACTGGAGGCGTTTGATTGCAGATTAAATAAGCCACAGGTAAACGCACCTCGGTGCCGGTTTTGGCGCGACCGATACAGACATCCATCCAAGCGCCGCCGCGTTTTTCGGCGGGACGACTGTAGGCATCGAGGTAGAAATAGGCGATTTTTTCGCCCTTTTCGTCATTAATCTGGAAATAACGCACATCGGGATGCCAGATAGGTGCTTTACCGTCGGCGGCGATAATTTCTACCCCAAAAATCCGTTTAGCGAGGCTAAATAGGCCTTCTAAAACCCGTGGTAGGGGGAAATAGGGGCGTAATTCCTCGGCACTAAAGTTAAACTTGGCCTGACGCTGTTTTTCTGACCAATAGGCTATATCCCAATGCTTGAGATCGTCGGTTCCCGCAAAAGTTTTTAAGGCCTCTAAATCCTGTTTTGCCGCTTCATAGCTTACTTGGCGTAAATTGTCAAGCAATTTCTCGATTTCATCCACAGAATTGGCCATTTTCCTGGCAAGACTGACCTCGGCGTAGGTACTATAACCTAGAAGATGGGCCTGTTCCTGACGAAGTTGCAAAATGCGATCGATTAAGGGATTATTATCCAATTCTCCCAGATCGGCCCGACTAACGTAGGCTTTATAGAGTTTTTCGCGCAATTCCCGATTATCGCTGTACTTCATAAAGGGGAAATAACTGGGAAAATCGAGGGTAATCACCCAGGGGCCGGTTTCGGTGCTGGCGTTAGTTTCTCCTTGAGTGCGGGCGGTTTGGGCGGCTAAACTAAGGAGACTAGCGGGTAAACCGCCGATATCTTCTGGGGTTGTTAGTTTCAGTTGAAAAGCTTTGGTGGCATCGAGGAGGTTATTAGAAAATTTCGTGGTGATTTCCGCTAATTCCAGTTGAATTGCGTTAAATCTGTCTTTTTTCTCCCCTACCAATCCCACCCCGGCCAATTGGGCATCCCGCAGGGAAGCTTCGACAATGCGCTGTTGTGCCTCGTCTAATTGCCCCCAGCTTTCCCCTTGACGCAGGGACAAAAATGCTTCATAAATGGGTTTACTTTGGCTTAAACGGCTAATAAACTCGACTACCTGTGGTTGTACGGTTTCGTAAGCTTGACGCAATTCCGGGCTATTTTTTACCCCCATCAGATGACCGATAATCCCCCAACTCCAGCTTAAACGTTCTTCGATCCGGGTGAGGGGTTCGACTAATTTTTCCCAGGTGGGGGTAATCTGCGCTTCTAGTTCGGTTAATTCTCTGGCCAGTTCCTGCAAAAGTTGCGTCATCCCAGGGACAATCAGGCCGGGTTGGATTTGGTCAAAAGCCGGTAATCCTTGACCGGCAAGCAGCGGGTTACTGGTGTTCGTCATAATTGTTGGTCTGGAAGGGTGGGTAATCTGTATCTTTTACTACCCTAACCCAAATCCCCGACCATCTATCCGGGCGATCGAACGCCGGAGCTTTTTCAGTGGGGTGTAGGGTGTGGGGTGTGGGGTGTGGGGTGTGGGGTGTGGGGAAAGAAACCTCTTTCATCTGTGGGGGTGAAAATTTTTTCATTGGGACTGCCTCTGTTGATCAAAGATAAGCAAAAATTATTTATTGACTGCAAAAACTTGAGAATATTTAAATTAACATTCCGCAATATTTACAAATTCTTAAGAATTAATTGAGAAAGATTTTTATTTAACAACGATGTTACAATGGTTACAGCGATTTTACTGAATTTCATAATGGTTTATTCTGTGCTTTTTTGGGCAGCAATGGTTGAAACCCTTGCCACATATAGAAGGTGATCCTAATTAAGACGGTCAAATCAGTCAATTTCACCCATAACGATGATCTTTTTTTTATGTAGTTTTATTGCAAAAAAAAAGTTTTTTTGACAAAAAGCACAAAGTATGATATTACCCAACGTATTTCTGGCTGCGAGTAATTATTGTAGAGGGGGAGAAAGGAGAAGGGAGAGGGGAGAATAAATAAAAATAATCTCCCTACCCCACACCCTGTCCCTAGGAAAAACTTCTTCAGCAAACCCTAGTTAAGGCCTGCTCGATTCTCTGACTATCGAGGGAGCGGCCGATAAAGACCAAGCGAGTTTGCCGCGTTTCCGTGGATTGCCAGGGTCGGTCGAAGAAAGAATCAAAGCGATCGCCGACTCCCTGTAACACCATACGCATCGGTTTGTTGGCCACATTAACAAATCCCTTGACCCGATAGATTTCTTCTCGGGCCACCAATTCCTTGATCCGTTGGGTCAAAATTCGGGCATCTACGGGAGAATCGAGGCAAAACTGCACAGAATTGATATCCTCATCGTGATCGTGTTCTTCCTCGTGATCATGATGACTAGGACGACTAGCTAAATTATCCTCGACGGCGGCATTAAATCCCAATAGCACATCGGGGCTAATTTGTCCATCGGCACAAGTAACTATTTTGACCGTTGATCGCAGTTGTGTTTTCAGCCAATTAATAATTTTTTCTAATTCAATTTCGCTGATGAGATCGGTTTTAGTTAAGAGTACCAGGTCAGCGCAGGCTAACTGATCCTCAAATAACTCCTCAATAGGCGTTTCGTGTTCTAAATTGGGGTCTGCTTGCCTTTGTGCCGTTAAAGCATCTAAATCCGCCACCAGACGACCCCTAGCGATAGCAAAACCATCCACCACGGTGATTACTCCGTCCACCGTCGCACCGTTGCGGATTTCCGGCCAGCGAAAAGCTTGAACCAAAGGTTTAGGTAAAGCTAATCCGGAAGTTTCGATCAGCATACAATCCAACTGTTGCCGTCGCTCCAGCAATTTCTGCATGGTGGGGAGAAATTCTTCCTGTACTGTGCAGCACAGACAACCGTTGGTCAATTCCACAATATTATCGTTGGGGTTGTCGTCGCAGGTCTGACAACTTTTCAACAAATCACCATCAATTCCCACTTCTCCGAATTCATTGACCATAACGGCCACCCGTCGGCCTTGATTATTTTGCAGTAGATGACGGATGAGGGTAGTTTTTCCCGCACCCAGAAAACCCGTGATCACAGTAACTGGAATTTTATGCATAGATAGGGCGATCGATCATATTCTTAGATCAATGTATCAGACTCTCGGTCTAGGGTTGAGGGTTTCAGCGCTAATTCTTTAGGATTGCCCCACCAATTGCCGGACTGTCACAAACTAGCTGAAATTTTCCTAGTTAGTCGTTATTCTGGTAAAAGTTTCAGCCGGCTAAAATAATCGCTGAAGAACTTTTGTGGGAGTGGATTATGTTACAACGTCTTTTTTTAGCCTTTACCCTCGCTTTTCCCCTTTATCTAGGCATCGCTATTCAACAAACTTCTCCTCTAGCTGATAGAATAAATCGCCCTTCTTCTCGCGGAATCAATAAAATTGAGCAGACGGTAAAAGCTATCCAAAAGCAATTAAAACAAGAGCATTCGGTTCAATTAGATTAATAAATTTTGGCAACAAGAGGAGAGGTAAAACTCCTCTTTTTCACTTTTGATTTGACAAATTACTTGCCATTTGCTGCGGGGGACGGTATTCGGGAACTAAATCTTGTAGGGACTTAACTAAGCCCTGACGGTCATTAACTTGAATAGAATTAAGCAATTGCTCTAATTTGATTTGTAATTTTTCCCAAGCAAGAAAGTGTTCATTAGCGCAAAAAATCTTTGGGTGAGCGGTGGGACGAGCTTTATCGGTATCGATTAATAATTCTTCGTAGAGTTTTTCCCCCGGTCTTAATCCCGTGATTTCAATATCGATATCTTGTCCTAATTCCAAGCCACTTAAACGGATCATCTGTAGGGCCAAATCGTAAATTCTTACCGGTTCACCCATATCTAACAGGAATACCTCACCCCCTCGGGCCATGGCTCCTGCTTGCATAACCAAACGCACCGCCTCGGGAATAGACATAAAATAGCGAATAATATCGCGATGGGTGAGGGTAATATTCTTACGTTGGGCGATTTGTTCCCGGAAACGCGGCACCACGGAACCGCTACTATCGAGAACATTGCCAAAGCGGACGATAGCGCAACAGGTGGAAGTGTCGGGTAAAGCGGCCAAAGCTTGCACGACTAACTCAGCACAGCGTTTACTGGCCCCCATAATGTTAGTCGGTCTGACGGCCTTATCGGTGGAAATGAGAACTAAATTACTAACCGAATTCTCGATCGCAGTCTGAGCGACATTTAAACTACCCCAAACATTAGTGTAAACCCCCTGACTAGCATTGGCTTCCACAAGGGGAACGTGCTTATAGGCGGCCGTGTGATAAATTGTCTCAATCTGGTGTTGTTGGATGACTCGGTCTAGATGATTGCGGTCGAGAACATTGCCTAGATAGGCATACTTGCGTAAATCGCTATAATTTTCGCTTAAATCAAGATCGATTTTGTAGAGGGAAAACTCGTTTAATTCGTAGATTACCAGGCATTTTGGCTTGAGGAAGGCGATTTGTCGGCATAATTCCGAACCGATGGAACCACCACCCCCGGTGACTAACACCGCTTTACCGGTGACATTTTTTCCAAAAAGTTCGGGATGAGGTAGAATTTCTTCCCGTCCTAATAATTCCGAGACATCGACACTGCGAATCTGATTGATGGTCGTTTCTCCCGATAAAATTTTTGAGAGGGGAGGAACGGTTTTAATGTCGATGGGTAAAGTTTCTAGACTTTCGATGATTTGCCGCTTTCTGGCCTTGGCTACATTAGGAATAGCGAGAATAACCCAGTCAAAGGCTGTTTTTTGGTGCAGTAGTGCCAATTGAGAGGGGGGATAAACCCTAAAGCCTTGGATCACTCGGTGCTGCAAATCGGGATTATCATCAACAAAGGCCAATAAACGATAGTGGGGGTCATTTTGTAGGGAACGTGCCAATTGACGACCCACAACCCCCGCACCATAGATAACAATTGTCGGTTCTCTATCAACACTACTGACGTAAATATTCAGACGGTGAAAGACAGAACGAATCAACAATCTCACCCCGATAACCAATACTAGGGTTAACAATGCGTCGATAATCAGGACTGAACGCGGCAAAAAGGCATCCCCTTGAAAGTAGGCCAGAATGATTAAAAACCCTGAACTATAGAGAACCGCTTGCAGTACGGAGGAAAGAAACTCTAATCCTGTATAACGTACTACGGGACGGTAAATACCTTTGAGATAGAAAACTAGAGTTTTAATGGCAATTAAGCCCAATATTGGCTCTAAAAAAGGTCTAATTTCCCGATATTCGAGGCTCAGATTCAACCTGAGAGAGAAGGCCAGATAGATGGTTAGACAAAAAACAAGGCAGTCGGTGATCATTAAAAGAGATCGCTTCGATGACCTAGATAGGTAATTAGCCAATTTAAGGATTTTGTTCGCCAGTTTTCTATACATTATCCAATTGATTAATTAATCTTAAGGTAAATTACTTGGCTCCTCTCGACTTTGTCTGGTAATCAGTGCTTATTATTCGGACGAGTCTTGCTAGGCAAGGCTTTGAAGAATATATTTACGGAAAACTACCCCTATTTTTCTCTCTTCCATACAGAAACGAGAAGAGCCAATATTTTTTTTATAACAGTAGCACTGTCCGTCTTTCCAGAGGATAATATCACCTAAATCCAATTATGTCAAGCGGCGGGATTTGTCAAGACTTTGGCTCTCTTAGGTTTGGTGGGTAAAATGTATTCTAAGATACAGTCCTGCTGGCGAGGGAGTGGAGGGAACCACTCCAGACACAGAGGACACAAAGATTGATCGCTTCTAGAGTAAGTTAAACTGGTCGCAACGCGCTCGCTACGCGAGATCACACAAAGAATAAGAGAGCCGGACTTTTTTCCTTTTAGCAACTTTTCATCGCTCCCTAAAAATTTTTTGCTTCCCCAAACTAACCGATAACTGACCGCTAGTCAAGGGTTACAATCAAGAATTGATACAAAAATTTATCGAGTCAAGTTATGAGTAATCAGTACGATGCGATCGTGATTGGGTCGGGAATCGGGGGATTGGTGACAGCGACGCAATTAGCGGCAAAAGGAGCAAAAGTCTTGGTTTTAGAGAGTTATCTGATTCCGGGGGGCAGCGCGGGTTATTTTGAACGAGAGGGTTATCGTTTTGATGTGGGTGCTTCGATGATTTTTGGTTTTGGCAAAAAGGGGACGACTAACCTCTTAACCAAAGCTTTGGCAGCGGTGGATATGAGTATCGAAACCATTGCCGATCCCGTCCAGATCCATTATCATCTCCCGGACGGATTAGACTTAAAAGTTCATCGCGACTACGAACAATTTTTACAGGAATTAATTAGCCATTTTCCCGCAGAAAAAACTGGTATCCGGCGCTTTTACGATGAATGCTGGCAGGTGTTTAATTGTCTCAATAGTATGGATTTACTATCGCTGGAAGAACCCCGCTATCTGACTAGGGTTTTTTTCCAGCATCCTTTATCCTGTTTGGGATTGGTCAAGTATTTACCCCAAAATGCGGGAGATGTGGCCAGAAAATATATTAAAGACCCGAAATTATTGAAATTTATCGATATGGAATGTTACTGTTGGTCGGTAGTACCCGCCGATCGCACTCCGATGATTAATGCGGGAATGGTCTTTAGCGATCGCCATTACGGCGGAATTAACTACCCCCGGGGGGGAGTGGGACAGATTGCTCTCAAGTTAGTCGCGGGATTGGAAAAAGCTGGTGGTGAAATCCAGTATCAAGCGAGAGTGAATAAGATTATTTTAGATGCAGGACGGGCGATCGGGGTAAGATTGACCAATGGTAAAGAATATTACGCTAAAAAGATTGTTTCTAATGCCACCCGTTGGGATACCTTCGAGAAACTACTCCCCCCGGAATCTCTCCCGGGTAGCGAAAAAAAATGGCAAAAACGCTATCAAAAATCCCCCAGTTTCCTGAGTTTGCATCTGGGAGTCAAGGCCGATGTATTGCCATCAGGAAGCGAATGTCACCATATTTTACTAGAAGATTGGGAAAATATGGAAGCAGAACAGGGAACTATCTTTGTTTCTATTCCTACCTTACTCGATCCCTCCCTAGCACCCCCGGACTATCATATCATTCATACTTTCACCCCTAGCTGGATTGATCAATGGCAAAAACTGCCTCCCCAAGAATATCAACAGAAAAAAGAGGCCGCTGCTCATCGTCTCATCGAGCGCCTGAAAAAACTCTTTCCCAAACTAGATACAGGATTAGATTATATCGAAATTGGCACAGCCCGCACCCATCGCCGCTTTTTGAATAGAATCGATGGCAGTTACGGCCCAATACCGCGAAGAAAACTGTTAGGTTTATTAGGAATGCCCTTTAATCGCACAGCTATTCCTAATCTTTATTGTGTGGGAGATAGTACCTTCCCCGGTCAAGGATTAAACGCGGTGGCCTTTTCTGGTTTTGCTTGCAGTCATCGTCTAGCGGTAGATCTCGGTTTGCCTCGTCCCAGAGATTAAAAGCTGAAAATCAGGATTTTTACCGGCGAATTCGCAAACGGGAAGGGGATACTTGACAGCGTTTCTCAGATAGATGAAGCGCATTTTTGCGACTGGAATCCTTACTTCGGCAAGGTTTGATTTATACTTCACCTTGACGAGAAACGCTGTAGATCGGTTTTGCTGATAACTGATAACTGATAACTGATAACTGATGCTTACTCCCTTTGATTCCTCGAAGTCTTTACATTGGCAGCAAAGCTTGCGATCACCGATTGTTCGTCAATTGGAGATATTTAGCTTTACAACGCAGTTTTTGACTTTTTTGCTCTGGGATCGTCTAACGGGGGCTAATAGGGGCAAAAAACGGCAAAGGAGAGCGAAATGGTTAGTTGATCGCCTCATGAATTTGGGACCAACTTTTATTAAAATTGGACAATCTTTATCGACGCGAGCAGATTTAATTCCGCTCGAATATATCGAACAATTAACCCAATTACAGGATCGAGTTCCCGAATTTAATAGTCAAGAAGCGATCCGAGTTATTGAAACAGAATTAGGACAACCCCTAGATAATTTATTTGCAAGTTTTACCGTGTCTCCCCTCGCTTGTGCCAGTTTAGGACAAGTACATCGAGCGCGGTTATTAAGTGGGGAAGAGGTCGTTATTAAGGTACAAAGACCGAATCTAGAAGGACTATTTAATCTCGATTTTGAATTGTTGCATCGTCTCACCCGTTGGTTAAATATTTTACCCGTGGTGAAAAAATATAATTTAGAAGCTATCTATCAAGAATTCTTTGAACTACTCTTTCAAGAAATTGATTATATTCATGAGGGCAAAAATGCTGATCGCTTTCGGGAAAATTTTAAGAATTATCCTCAAGTAAAAGTCCCTTTAGTTTACTGGCAATATACCACCCGCAAGGTATTAACTTTGGAGTATGTACCCGGGATTAAAGTCGATGATCGAGAGACTTTACTAGCTAATGGTATTAACGTAGATGGGATTATTCAACTGGGGATATGTTCCTATCTCAAACAACTATTACAGGATGGTTTTTTCCAATCGGATCCCCATCCGGGTAATATGGCAGTTAGTCAGGAAGGGGAGTTAATTTTCTACGATTTTGGCACGATGTTCGAGTTAAAGTCCGTCGCTAAAGATCAAATGATCGAAACCTTTTTCGCTGTCTTGAGAAAGGATACGGAAACAGTCTTAAAAACTCTGGTGTATATGGGTTTAATTGAACCCGTTAGAGATCTGCAACCCGTGCGAAATATCGTCCAGTTTCTCTTAGATGAATTTCGCGATAAACCGGTAGATGTGAGGGTCTTTGAACAAATTAGCGATCAAGTGTATTTAATGTTTAAACAGCAACCTTTTCGCTTACCTCCCCAAATGACTTTTATTATTAAATCTGTCACCACTTTGGATGGGATTGCCCGCTCTTTAGATCCTCAGTATAATTTATTAGCAGCTAGTCAACCTTTTGTGAAAAGTCTAGCGGTATCAGGAGGAACTACCAACACCATGCTTACCCTAGCTAATCAAGCTCGCACTTTTTTTCAACAACAATGGCAAAAAGGTAATAAAAACGAAAGAATGATCCGTCAGTTAGAGGAAAAGATCGAGCGAGGAAATTTAGTTTTTCAAGTTAAGTCACGGGAAAATGAGCGACTTCTGAAAAGAATTTATCTGGGAATTAAAGTATTAATTAATGTCTGTCTATTGGGATTTAGCATTATCTCAGCCATATTTTTATTAGACACCAACTATAGCAAACTAGCTATTATTCCCTTCAGTTTAGCGGGGTTATTTGGTTTATTTTTTTTGCGTTCTTCCCTAGCTTTATTGATTCAGGAAAGATTAGATAAAATGTTAGATAAGTAAATAATTATCATTTTTATTAGTAGATGGTTTTTGTTATCCGCAACAAAAATTAAAGTTTGACAGGCTGTCTGTTGACAAGATTTTCCAGAAGTTATCATAATGAAAATGTTTTCATTGCACCCAGCAGCAAGAGGACAAGAAAATGTTATTAAAATCTTTAGCCCTTGGTTCCCTTGTCGGATTATCCTTAGTTACATCTATCCCAGTCTTGGCTAATCCTTCCCTTTCTCCAGTACAAACTAACGAAGCAATAATCGCTGTCGGTCAACAAAAATCCGATTTATTTGTTAATTTAACCACCGATGATCCTTGGCGAGCTGCAATGGCCATTGGTGTCGCCACCAATATGCTGAAAAAAGGTCACTCAACCACCATTTTTTTGAATATTACAGGGGTACACCTGGCAGCGACGACCATTCCTCAACACACTAACGGTATCACCGGTAAAACCCTGCAAGCAATGTTAGTAGATTTCATCAGTCAAGGGGGAAAAGTCTTAATTTGTCCATCCTGTATGAAACAAGCAGCCATAAAACCCGAAGATCTAATTGCCGGTGTGGTGACAAGTTCCCCCGATTCCCTAGAAGCAAATTTATTTAAGGAAACGGTTAAAGTAATTAGCTGGTAATCGAGCATTTTCTAGAGAATATCGAGGCTGCCTCTCAATGTTGTCTGAGATGCAGCCAGATAACTGGATATTCTCCCCTCGTAATGGTGATTTAAATCACTGTTTAATCCAAGCTGATGGCCAAATACCGCCAATTTCGAGACCAGCTAGACGACTAGAGCTATTTATAAGGGTTTTACCACGACTATCAGCCAATTTTATCGATAATTTACCTTTGAGGGTATCTTGACAAGCAAAAGAGAGACCTTTTTCCGTGGGTACACGCACGCGATCGGGAGGATGATCACTGATCCCGATTAAGACAATGGTATAATTCTCGTTAGTTGCCCTCATTTCCCAGTATCCCCAGGGTTGCACTGTCCAAGTTAGTTGAGAATTCCAGATATCAAACTTATAAAAGCGATTTTGCCAGTGAATACCGATAATTCCCACCGATTCCGTCCAGTTAAGAACTTTCCGGGTAGAACCCACTGCGGTTAAGGTTAAATCGGGATTTTCAGGGAAAGCATTACAATTAATCCAAAACCACTTTTCGGGGAAAGAATAGCCCCAATTTTTCTCGCTATAAAAAGGTACATTCTCAAATTGATAATTTTTTCCCCGATGGGTAATCATTCCCGTTGCTAAACCATGAGCAGTTAAAATCTGCCAACCCGGGTCAAAAATCGGTAAATAAGATAATATTCCTGCTGTTGCTTGGGGTGGACGCTTGTTATCTCCCCAAGTGTACCTAGTTTCAAGGCGATAATCCCATTGACAGATTTCTCCAGTGACAGGATCATAAATTCGTCCTTGCTGCTGGTTTGCCGTTGCTTGATAACCCTCTTGAATAGACTCAAAAAAATCTGACGAAGAAAGCAAACAGGGACGGGTTTTTAAGTTAGTTTTTCCCCAATGGATAATGGCTAATTGCTGACGACTTGCCCAAAATTTATCCGTATCGGGAAAAGTGCGACAAAGATAATTAGATTCTATGGCTAAAATTTGCACTGCTCCGCCGCTATTGACTTGACCGCCCCTTGGGTCTTGAATAGAATACATAAAGGCGAATCCGTCGGCTAATTGCGGAATCATGACTCGGAAGTACCAACCTTCAAAGAATCGGGAAGTGATACCATCCCAATGGTAGCCAGAATGAGGGGGTTGTGAAGACATCTATGGGTTTATCTTTAGGTATTGATTTTGGCACGTCGGGAGCGCGAGCGATTGCTATTGATTCTAGCAAAAATATCGTCGCTGAGGTTCATTATCCTTTCACTAATGCCAATTTTCAGGATTGGCAAAAGTCCCTATTTTATTTATTGGATAATCTAGGGGATTCGGTGCGTTCAGAACTTAAATCGATCGCGATTAATGGTACTTCCTCGACGGTGTTATTATGTGATAATTGGGGTAATCCTCTTTCTGAGGCCATATTATACAATGACGGGCGAGGAATTGGGTTTTTAGAAGCAATTAAAGCTATAGCACCCCCTCACCATCCCGTGATTAGTGCCACCTCTAGTTTAGCCAAATTACTTTGGTGGAGTCAGCAAGAAATTTTTTCCCAAGCGCGTTATTTTCTCTCGCAAGCGGACTGGTTAGCATTTCTGCTGCATGGTAAACTGGGAATTAGTGATTATCATAATGCCTTAAAGTTAGGTTATGATCTCGAAAATCTCTGTTATCCGGATTGGTTAGAGAATTTACCGATGTTTAATTTACTGCCGCAAATTTTTGCCCCGGGTACAGAGATCGATACTATTAAACCGGATTTAGTGACTCGTTTTGGTATCCCGAAAGATTGTTTAATTTATACGGGAACCACCGACAGTATAGCGGCATTTTTAGCCAGTGGTGCTAATTCTTTAGGGGATGCAGTGACATCTTTAGGTTCAACTTTAGTTTTAAAGTTATTAAGTAGCCAGAAAGTTGATGATAGTAACTATGGCATCTATAGTCATCGTTTAGGAAATTTGTGGTTAACTGGTGGGGCATCTAATACGGGGGGAGCGGTGTTAAAGAAGTTTTTTTCTCATGAAGAATTGAGAAATTATAGTTTAGCAATAGATGGACAAAAAGAAAGTAATTTAGATTATTATCCTCTACTAAAAGCGGGCGAGCGCTTTCCCATTAATGAGCCTTTTTTACCCGCAAAACTGACTCCTCGCCCCGATAATCCTCTAGAATTTTTGCATGGTTTACTAGAAAGTATTGCCCGCATTGAAGCTTTAGGTTATCAGCGTTTACAGGAATTGGGAGCCAATAAATTAGAGCGAGTTTATAGTGCCGGTGGTGGGGCAAAAAATTCGACTTGGAGAATAATTCGTCAGCGTCATTTAGGGGTTCCCGTACTTTTATCTCAACAGGAGCAAGCAGCCTATGGTACTGCCCTATTAGCACAGCAATCGGTTACGCTGTTGAAATAGTCTCATAAGTAGGATTTGCGGCAAAAGTTGGCTCTTCTCGACTTTGTGTGATAATTTTTGCTTATGGAATCGTGAAATGTTGACTGAGAAGGACTTTTACGACTATTTTGCCGAAGAAACTATCAGTATAGGCTTCGTTTCCACACATAAACCAGAAGAGCCAAAAGTTTGTTGGTGGGGTTAGGAGTCGGTCGTCGGTCGTTAGGAGATAGGAGTCAGGAGACAGGAGATTATTTTATTTATTCTCCCCACACCCCACACCCCACACCCCACACCCCACACCCCACACCCTACACCCTTCGTTAATTAACCATAATAGGGTGGCTCATTACCCGGTTTCCATTTGATATTACAGCCTAAACTGGGTTTTTGCTCCGTCGGCACCGGTTGACCGGCTAAAACCTTGTCAATAGCGGCCCGGAGATCTTTGCCTGTCACCGGTACACCATTACTAGGACGACTATCATCCAATTGACCGCGATAGACTAGAATGCGCTGACTATCAAAGAGGAAAAAATCGGGAGTACAGGCTGCCGTGTAAGCTTTCGCCACTTCTTGGCTTTCGTCATAGCATAAATTGAATTTAAAGTCAAGAGTTATCGCCATTTTTTTCAAATTTTCTGGCGAATCATCGGGATATTTCTCCACGTCATTAGAACTAATGGCGAGGATGCCCAGATTGGTGTTAGCATAATCGCAACCTAGACGGGTAAGTTCTTCTTGAATGTGTTTAACAAAGGGACAATGTTCACAGAGGAAGATGACTAACAGAGCGGTTTTAGCCGCAAAGCTGTCCAGAGAAATAGTTTCACCCGAAACCACATCGGGTAAGGCAAAACTGGGAGCTTTTGTCCCCAAATCTAACATTGTGGACTCGGTGCGTGCCATAAAGTTTTTACTCTTTTCTATAGGGAGAACTGAGATTTTTATAACATTTCATGCTTCATCGCGCAAATTTAACGCCTTAGACACCATCAGTGAACAGTAAACAGTGAACAGTAAACAGTAAACAGTGAACTGATAACTGCCATAACCTACTGAAACTGATCTGACCAATTTTCGATCACACGCTGACTTTCGCGAGCAATAACTAAAGCGTTATCGGGGACATTTTTAGTGATAGTTGAACCAGCGGCCACGGTGACATTTTTTCCTAATTTTAAAGGGGCCACTAAAACACTATTTGCCCCAGTTTTTGTGCCACTGCCGATCATAGTTTGGTGTTTTTTCACGCCATCGTAATTAGCAGTAATTGTTCCCGCACCAACGTTCACTTTTTCCCCTAAAGTGGCATCTCCCAGATAGGATAAATGGGCAATATTGGTTTTATTGCCGATGCTACTTTTTTTAATTTCAACAAAATTACCGACTCGACAATTAGCCCCAATTTTCGCTTCTCCGCGCAAATGAGCATAGGGACCGATGCGACAACCAGAATCCACCTGACTATCAGAAATAACCGAAAATAAGACCGTTACATCGCTGCCTATCCGACTATTTTCGATTAAACTCCCCGGACCTATACGACAACCGGAAGCGATTATCGTCTCACCGCGCAGATGGGTTTGGGGTTCGATAATCACATCGGCACTGAGGGTGACAGTATCCTCAATGGTGACACTATCGGGGTCAATAATGGTGACTCCAGCGGCCATCCAATCATCTTTGACTCTAGTTTGCAGGATATCATAGGCGGCGGCCAATTGTTTGCGATCGTTAATGCCGCTAATTTCTAAACAGTCCTCCACATCCACAGCCATGACGGGATCGAGAAAATTGACCACATCCGTGAGATAATACTCACCTTGATCGTTATTGGGCGTTAAATTAGGGAGTATAGCAGCTAATTTTGACCAATTAAAGCAGTATATACCTCCATTAACCCGGTGGTTTTGTCGTTGGGCATCGGTACAGTCTCTTTCTTCGACAATCTGCTTAACGAGATTATTGCCATCACAAAAAACTCGACCGTAACCTTTCGGGTTAGGAAGGTTAGCAGTTAAGAGGGTGGCAGCGTTACCATGGTTTTTATGAATCTGGAGAAGATTTTGCAAGGTTTCGGGACGCAACAGGGGAACATCGCCATTTAAGACCAACAAATCCCCCTGAAAGTCCTCTAAATGGGGGATTAACTGCTGAATAGCATGGCCAGTGCCTAACTGTTCCTTTTGTTCAACAAATTCGATATCCGCAAGATGCTGTAGAGTATTTCGCACCTGTTCCCCTTCATAACCGATAATTACCAGTTTTCGCCGGGGATGTAAGGATTCGCTGACATTAAGTACCCGTTCCACTAGCGATCGACTGCCGAGGGGATGTAAAACTTTCGGAAGGCTGGACTTCATTCGGGTTCCCTTACCCGCTGCTAAAATTGCTACCGCTACCATGGTCATGCTTGCCAATATCGTTCGCGACTGAGTATATCGCACTCCGATCCCCTTGGTTGCAAGAATTTTTCCCCTCTTTCATCCTGTGCCAGTTGAGAAACTACCATAAAAAGGTTTTCTTTAAGACATTGTCAAGGTACTATACACAAATTGAAACAATTGAACATAATCAGCACTCTATAGATACCGCTATGACAACTGTACTAACTAAGGAATCCTCTGCCATGAAACAGATTCGCACCACCTACCAAGCTGACCAACAGGTGAAATACCTGCATCTGGAAGCGGAAATCGAGGTACTGCTGCAACAACTGCAAAACCTCAAGCGCAAAAACCAAGAGAATCAACACCTAAATTAAAGAAAATTTCCCTAAGAATTCTCAAATCCCACCCTCTGATCGGCGAGAAGGTGGGAAAATGTTTTTTGAGAATTCCAGATAGGTGTAGATTAATGATCAATTTTGCCTTACAGCAAGCCTTCGCCCGTCGTCATGCCCTGAAAGTGATTAGTGGGTTAAATAATTTCGATCGCTCGCAGGTTCTCTCAGTAGTTAAAGCCGCTACAGCCGGAGGAGCAACTTTTGTCGATATTGCCGCTAATGCTGACCTAATTGGGTCCGTAAAAGCCTTGACAAATTTACCCGTATGTGTATCGGCCGTCGAGCCAGAATTGTTGGTGATGGCAGTGGATGCAGGAGCAGATTTAATTGAGATCGGTAATTTCGATAGTTTTTATGCCCAAGGACGCATTTTTGAGGCGGCGGAAGTTTTAGCCCTAACCCGTCAAACTCGCGACTTACTGCCCGAAATTACCCTGTCTGTGACAGTTCCCCATCTCCTACCCCTCGATGAACAGGTGAGACTAGCAGAAGCTCTAGTTAGTCAGGGTGCCGATATCATTCAAACCGAAGGCGGCACTAGCAGTCAACCCCGTCACGCCGGTATTTTGGGACTGATTGAAAAAGCTGCCCCGACTTTAGCGGCAGCCCACGCTATTTCCCATGCGGTTAAGGTTCCCGTCCTCTGCGCTTCTGGGTTATCCATTGTCACCGCTCCTATGGCGATCGCTGCTGGAGCGGCCGGTATCGGTGTTGGTTCGGCGATCAATCAATTGGATAATGAAGTGGCCATGGTGGCAGCCGTGCGCGGTTTAGTTGAATCTCTGCAAGCACAACCGGTCTATATTGGCAACTAGAACAATTTTTGTCTAGATACGGCAGAGAAGGGGCCGTTTTCCCTTCTCTTTTTCCCTCTGTCACCAGTTATCAGTATTCGGGATTCAGGAGTCAGGAGTCAGGAGGCAGGAGTCAGAAGTTAGAAGTCAGAAGTTAGAAGTCAGGAGTCAGGATTCAGTAGATTATTTTATTTATTCTCCCCACACCCCACACCCCACACCCCACACCCCACACCCCACTTCCCACTTCCCCACCCCCATCAACTGTGGTAAAATGCGCTATGGCTCAAAACATTAGAGATAGAAGCACTCCACCATGATTCGAGATATCTTCATGCCCGCGCTCAGTTCCACCATGACCGAAGGAAAAATAGTTTCTTGGGTGAAGTCCCCCGGGGAAAAAGTCAGCAAAGGGGAAACGGTGTTAGTGGTCGAATCCGACAAAGCCGACATGGACGTGGAATCGTTTTATGATGGCTATCTCGCTGTAATTTTAGTCGAAGCTGGCCAGGAAGCACCCGTAGGAGAAGCGATCGCCTATATTGCCGAAACTGAAGCGGAAATTGAACTGGCCAAAGCTCAGGGAAAAACCGCCGCAGTCGCCCCTAGCAAGCCCGTAGAAACCCCAGAAATCACTCCGCCTCCCGTTTCGATCCCCGTCGCCGCCGTTAAAGATAATGGCCGTTTAGTCGCCTCTCCCAGAGCCAAAAAACTGGCTAAAGAATTAAAGGTGGATCTGAAAACCCTAGTGGGTAGCGGTCCCCACGGACGAATTACCGCCGAAGACGTAGAAAAAGCGACAGGAAAAGTCAGCACCGCCCCCGCTCCCGTCATTACTCCTCCGCAACCCGTCAGCGTCCCTGTAGCGGCTCCTAAAGCCCCGATTCCAACCAGCGCCCCAGTCGGTCGGACTGTTCCCCTCACCACTCTGCAAAAAGCTGTCGCTCAGAATATGTCGGTTAGCCTACAGGTTCCCACCTTCCAAGTGGGCTACACTATCACCACCGACCCACTGGATCAACTCTATCAACAGCTAAAATCCAAGGGTGTCACCATGACGGCCCTGTTAGCAAAAGCAGTAGCCAACACCCTCGCTAAACATCCGATCGTTAATGCCAGCTATAGCGACGCAGGAATTCAATACCACGGGGCGATTAACGTGGCTGTAGCCGTAGCTATGCCCGATGGTGGCTTAATTACGCCGGTTTTGCGCTCTGCTAACCAGATGGATATCTATTCCCTCTCCCGCAGTTGGAAAGATTTAGTCGATCGCGCCCGCAGTAAACAACTGCAACCGGAAGAATATAATAGCGGTACTTTTACCATTTCTAATCTGGGAATGTTCGGAGTCGATCGCTTTACGGCTATCTTACCCCCCAACCAAGGTGCAATCCTAGCCGTGGGTGCTTCCCGTCCCCAAATCGTCGTCAATAAAGATGGTTTATTCGGAGTGCAAAAACAGATGACGGTTAATCTCACCAGTGACCACCGAGTCATCTACGGGGCCGATGCGGCCTCCTTCCTGCAAGACTTGGCTAAACTGATCGAAACCGAGGTGCAGTCTTTAACTATGTAATCAGAATCTAGACAGCAGGAGCCAAGAGAGTTTCTCTCTAGCTCCTGCTTTGTTGTTACTAAAAAAATGTAAAGAATTAGCTAAAATAGGTTTAACCTTATCTATCACCCCAAACTATCGCCCAAACAAGGCCAAAAAAAGTGTTAATCTCAGGGAACTTTAAGATCTAAGCTAATATCGGTAAATTAACACTCAATTTCGCCCTATATATTAAGCCTACAATAATTCGTATTCCCACGCCCTAACGCCTACCCATAGGAAAAAATGATCACAGAGAATAGTCGCTTACGTTCAGAATTTTTAAATACACAGGTTATCACTCGCAATACAGGCAAAAAACTCGGCGTTGTTAAAGATATCCTTGTAGATATCGATCAACGAGAAGTATTTGCCCTGGGACTCCGCGACAATATCCTCTCCTTGTCGGGAATGCCTCAATATATGTATTTATCGAGCATCAGTCAGACAGGAGACGTGGTTCTCGTGGAAGATGATAACGTCTTGGAATCCGTCGATATCGATGCTTATACTCCCTTAATCGGTAGTGAAGTGATCACGGAAACCGGCGAACCTTTAGGCAAAGTCCGCGATTATCAATTTGATCCCCTCAGTGGTCAATTACATTCCATTATCATTGCTTCCCTGGGATTGCCTCTGATCCCCGAACAATTGATCAGTACCTACGAAATTTCTATCGAAGAAGTGGTTAGCAGCGGTCCGAATCGCTTAATCGTCTTTGAAGGGGCCGAGGAACGTCTCACGCAGGTTAGTGTGGGGGTTTTGGAACGTTTGGGTATTGGTCGTCCCCCCTGGGAAAGAGAAGAGGAAGAAGCTTACTATACCCCCGCTGCTCGTCCAGAAAATCAGTTAGGTACGGGTATTCCCCTCCGCACCCCCGTGGAGGCCGCTAAACCCGTTGAAGAACGCTGGAGTGAGGATGAATGGGAAAAAGAACCCCTGCGTGCCACTCCCCCACCGCAAAAACGGGCCGAGGCTCGTTATTATGAGGAAGAATACGAGGAAGAGGAAGATAACTGGGGAGAAGCTCGCTCAGAACGCGCAGAAAGCTTTTCTCGTCCTCAGTACGACGATTACGAAGATAAGGCCGAGGATGATATGTGGGATGATGACGTGGAACCAGATTACAATCCCCCCCGCATCAATATCACCGAGAAGAAAAAAGAGAGAATCCCCGAATACGAAGACGGTTAATCTTTGACAGTCCCCCTATCCATTAGTTACATCTTTCTTAACATAAAATTTGACAAAAAAAGAAAAGTGTGCTATGTGGCTCAAGGGGGTTCTCTGGGGGGACTAAATAGGGTTTGCTGAATAAATCTAAAAACCTTACAGGAAAGGGCTTTTAGCTTGATTGAGAGCTTCCCAAATGCACTTAAATCTGCTAGAATCTCTTAAAACCCTTGCATCACCCTT
>NZ_SFBO01000001.1:0-39663 GCF_007095705.1 Microcystis sp. Msp_OC_L_20101000_S702 | reverse complement strand
CCTAAGCCGAGTTTTCAAGGTGCTGCGCCGTCCACTTGGTTTTCGAGACTGGCCTTTTAATTCTAACGTAAAGCCAACCTAGAACGGCGGGGTTTCAGACCCAAAATTTCCGATGATCGACGAGGAAAAAATCTCCACTTGGTCTATTTGTGTTATAATGGGTTGGTTAAAAATGCTGGTGTAGCTCAGTGGTAGAGCAGCTGATTTGTAATCAGCCGGTCGCGGGTTCAAATCCCATCACCAGCTTCTGGGAAAACCAAATGTTTTCAGTCCCGACAAAGCTTTGGTGGCTTGTTTCGCAGCAAGGTTTACTGATTCTGTCGGTCTTTTTTGGTCATTGTTGGGTCAGTTGGTAATGATTCGGTAGTAGTGGCGTAGCCCTCTTGCCTACCTGGTATGAATTGTGTAAAATATTTATTAATAAACATAATTGGAACCCGATCAGTCTTTAAACCTCTAGCTTGATCATGACTTTTCTGATAAATATCTTTTTCTGGCTCCTGTCTAGCTTACTCAAATATCAGTCTAGCACCGAAAAAATACCCCCCCTAGTTCACCTCTATTCCCCTGTCCTAATTGTGGTTCTCACCATACTATCAAGAATGGTTCTATTCATAATGGAAAACCCAAACGTCAATGTAAAGAATGTGGTCGTCAGTTTGTGATCAATCCCACTAATAAAACTGTCTCTGACGAAACCAAACAATTAATTGGTAAACTCTTACTCGAACGAATTTCCTTACGAGTAATTGCTAGAGTAACAGGGGTAAGTTGGTCATGGTTACAAAATTATGTCAACAGTAGTGCGATCGCACTATCCATAACTTGTCCCCTCATCGCTGAAAACCCATGCTATCCTTGAGGTATCCCCCCAAAATCCTCAAATCAAATCGTTATGAACGATGCTGACCTAGATACCAATTCTCCTTTATTGCAAACCCTTCAGACATTACCTGTCCAACAACAACAAGAAATTCTCGATTTTTTGGAATCTATAGTCAATCAACACCATCAAACCCAAATAACCCAAACAGGTAGAATTGCAGGATTATATCAAGGTCAAGGCTGGATCAGCGATGACTTTAACGAACCCCTAACCGATGAACTCTTGCCGCTCCCCAAGCTTCCTCTCTGTCCAGCAATGCTCTAAAGTTGATAAATATCAATCTAATAAAAACTCAAAGCCCTATTGTACAAGCTTTACAAGCATGAGTTGTTGATAGTTTTGCATGACGGTTTCGGTAGAGCCACTTTTATTAGATACCCATAGCTTTATTTGGTGGTCAATTAACTCAGAAAAACTATCACTAACCGGGCAAGATTTGTTATTTGATCGAAATAATCGCTTGTTTTTAATCGTTGCTAGTGTCTGGGAAATGCAAATAAAACTGCAACTGGGAAAATTACAACTTAACCCATCTTTACAGGAATTAATTAAAAATCAAATAACCATTAATAATCTAGAAATACTTTCTATTGATCTAGTACATATCTGGACACTAGCAACCCTTATCCACTATCATAAAGACCCCTTTGATCGACTTTTAATATCCCAATCAATAACCGAAATTATGCCTATTCTGAGCATTGATGAGATATTTGACCTTTACCCCGTTCAAAGAATTTGGTAAATTTCCCAAAATGTTAGGCGATCGCTCACCTCGCAGCTAGGTCAAGCAACACCCCCACCCAACGTCAAGGGCAGACAACAGAAGGATACACATCCCCAAAAAACAACTGTGTCAAAAGCTACAATTTAATAAATCTTTACATTCCTCTCCCTAGCTTAGCGATTCACAGAGCAAGGATTCTCAGGTGTTTTCCCCTGTTTTACTGCTTCTCAGACGAACTATCCTTTTCCGTGAGGGATTGTGGCGCAGTGTGTCGGATTCGCCTTTGCCTTCTCTCTTGACTGATCCTCAACTCGATCGCAAACTAAATTAAACAGGATTACCTCGCACGAGCCAGATGATAGAAATAATTGAATATGGCTAAATTACCAGAGGAAACCCTAACTAGCATTTTTGATCTACTGCGTCAACTGGCAGAGCAGATAGAATCAGAAGAATTAAGCCTAAACAGTAGCTCTCTTTCATTGTAGGCAAAAGGGGAAAGGTTTAAGAAAAAATTATCATCTTCCCCTTGCCAGACTTCTGCAAGCAGTCTATTAATTACGGGATGCTGAAAAAGTTTTTCGTGGGGTGTGGGGTGTAGGGTTTTACCGATTTTGAGGGGGTCAATTACCTAATTTTCAGGGAAAAAGTCCAGGAATTTTACCCCCGATCACTCCCAGATATGGTACTTTTTGATTGACAAAAAGTCTAAAAGTCTTACCCAACAAGGTTTTTAGATTTATTCAGCAAACCCTAATTACTATTTTCTTCAGGAGGAGAAGGTGATAAAACAGGAGGAGCAATCGGTTCAATTTTATCCTCATTAACCGGGGGATTAATCACCTCTGGAACAGGAGAAGGCGAAGGCGAAGGCGAAGGCGAAGGCGAAGGAAGGGGAGAAACTTGAGGACTCGGATCTGTTTCAGGAAGAGGAACAGGAATAGGAATTACTTCTTCTGGGGTGGGACTAGGAGTTAATTCTGGAGTCACTTCTGGACTAGGAATCACCTCTGGGGTAGGAGTGGGGGATGGGGTAGGAGTTGGGGAATAAATGGGAGTCCGTCGGCGAGAAGGTCGTCGGATAGGGGGAAAATCTTGGGAGGGAGGAGGAATGATTTCAGGACTAGGAGAAGGTTCGAGGGTTGGTGATGGTTTGATTTCCTCATTTTTGGGTAAAAGAGCCATAAATCCCCGATATCCCAGGGCAAAAGCTCCAATTGTCACCGCAAAAATCAGCAAAATCCGCAGCCAAGGATTCTTTTTTTCCCCGGAATTGGGTTGAATAACCACAGTGGGGGAGACGGTTGGTTTTTGGGGTGTAGAGGACTTTAATCGGGGACTATGGGGAGAAACTGCGATAGTCGGTTGGGTGGACAAATCCGGGGATATTTCTGCCAAAGCTGCTAACATTTCCCTAGCAGTAGCAAACCGATCCCGGGGATGAAAACGGATCGCTCGATCGATTACCATAGCTAAATTAGGATTAACATTTTCTGCCTCCTGTCGCCAGAGAATTTCCCCCGTGCGCGAGTCAGTTTCTAGATATTGGGGAGTTTTTCCCGTTAATAAAAAAATCGCCGTTAAGCCTAGGCTGTAAAGGTCACTAGAAAAGACCGGTCTCCCGGCAGCCTGTTCCGAAGCCATATAACCGGGGGTGCCAAGGGCGATCGAATAGGCACTTTTTCCCGTAGGATCGAGTAAGGTGGCCACTGCCTCTTTCATTACCCCAAAATCGATTAAAACGGGCAAATTATCACTATTTCTTAAGATAATATTATCGGGTTTCACATCCCGGTGAATAATGCGGCGACTGTGAATAAAATCAAGAACAGGCAGTAAATTTTCTAAAATCGTCCGCACTACCGAGGAAGATAAATTTCCCTGACGTTGCTGTTTTTGGGTTAGTGTCTCCCCTTCAATCCACTCCTGCACCAGATAGAAGTGATTATCTTGGGCAAAATAACCGTACAAACGGGGTATTTGGCGATTTTGCTCTCCCAATTCCTCTAAAACGCTTGCTTCTTTCTGAAAACGTTCTTTTAACCATTCTGGCATCTCCTCACTTTGAATAGCTGGCTGCAATTTTTTAATCACACAGCGCCGTTGAGAAGGCATATTCGTATCGATAGCGATATAAGTTTCCCCAAATCCCCCCCTAGCAAGGATACTAACAATTTGGTAGCGATTGTTTAAAAGCACTAGATTCATTACCCTGAGAGTGCAAGCGTGGTCCTAGATTGTTCCTAGACTAACATTCTTTCGTTAAGGAAAAAGTCAAGGGAAAAACTAGAGTCAAGTCTAAGGAATCCAGCGACGGATTTTCGTCCACAAAGGTGCATTATCTTGACTACTCATCTCCAGAAAACTTTGATAACAATCGTAGGCGCGATTAAGATGGGCGGTGATTTCTGTAGCATTGGGATGGGAATTGCGATCGGGATGCCAATAACACAAGAGAGTTTTATAATTGTTCTCAATCCGGCTAGTCGTGCTAAAAGGAGTAATCCCCAAAACTCGCCACCAAACGGGATTAGCCGACTCTATAATCATCACGGCCAAGGAACGGGGCGAAGGATAGAGAATTTGGGCGATTAATGACCAATCTGACCCATAACACACCCGATAAACCGCTTTAACCCGCTCTTTTCCCAACTGTTCACAAGCTTGTAAATGCCATTGACGAAAATCCCTCCGCATCTGCTGATGAGTTCGCAAATCTCGCCTGGCAAATCTGCCCTCAGCTAGTTTATTGGCCCCAATAGTGTTAAAGTTACCATTAGCGATCGCTTTTAGATCCCAGTAGAGATGATAAAAAGGATCTTGAGCCAAGGCGAGACTTTCGAGAATTTCCTTAGCGTAACCTCTAGCCGGATTTAACCGCAATAATTCCCGTAATTCCCGACAAAACTGCTCATTTTCGGGCATACCGCACCATTGCCAATAATTAATATCCGGTTTTGCCAGAGACTGCCTATATACACTGCGCCACACCTGGGGAACAGTACAGGCGATCGGGGTAGCCAAGGGAGTAGCCAGGGGATAAAATTGACCCTTTAAAGAGCTTTCAGGAGCATCTTCTAGTAAACAAGCAAGATGATAGGCGGGATGACTACGGGGCTTTTTTTGGGGGCTAATAAACCAAAAAGCCGTTAAAATGAGAATTAGGTACAAGAGTAGAGAAAGAATTTGCTCCGCCATCGCCACTTTTAGTTAGTCTGCTCAGTTACCCGAAGAATTATAATTGGTGCTATGGTCGCTGAAAAGTTCTTTGTATCTCGGCTAATCGTCAGAAATCCACAAAACGGGGTGATATGCCGAAAGTTTTCCCATATCCTTACTCTGGTTATTCGGAAAGTTTCTGTATAATTAATAGTTGGATGGCTTAGGTTATCGGTTGGGGCATACTTGAAGAGTGTCTGTTCGAGTTCAAAAATTAAAGTGATCAGCACACCTGGAGCAATATGCGGCAATCAGAATCAAAAATTGCGCTGCTGATTGATGCAGACAACGCCCCTGCATCAAAAATTGAGGCGATCGTCTCTGAAATTGCAAAGTATGGAGTTGCCAATATTCGTAAGGCTTACGGAAACTGGAAAAGTCCTGCGCTGAAAGCCTGGGAGGAGTGTTTGCATGAATACGCTATTCGCCCCGTCCAACAGTTCGACTATACGAAGGGCAAAAATGCTACTGATGCTGCAATGATTATTGATGCAATGGATTTGCTGTATACACAACAGTTGGATGCTTTTGCAATCGTGTCGAGCGATTGTGACTTTACTCCTTTAGTGATGCGAATTTTGACAAATGGCTTAAAAGTCTATGGATTTGGCGAGAAGAAAACACCATTGCCTTTTGTTTATGCGTGTTCAACATTTTTATACCTAGAAACTATTGATCAAGCAGTAAATTCTGAGGAGACTTCCAAAGTTTCTGCAAGTGTGAAGAAAACTGGTAAAGAGTTGAAGCAAGACACCAAATTAATCAGTTTATTGAGGGGCGCTGTTTCTAGCACTCTAGACGATGATGGTTGGTCGAATTTGGCAGAGATTGGCGGACACATAGCAAATCAGACATCTTTTGACCCACGCAACTACGGATATGCAAAGTTGAGTGGCCTGTTCGAGGCTATTGACTTATTCGAGATTCAGCGAAAAAATAAGGCAGTCTTCGTGAGGAGCAAGCAAAAGAATGGCACTACTCCAAAAACGTAGTGCAGATCTAGTAGGATGCGTTCCTTAATGCAAGTCCTACCGCTGCAGCGATCAATTTTGGGGAACACACCATGGTCATTGATTCAAGTAAATGATAATAAGCTAAAAACGTCTAGGCACAGCGACAGACGGGAGTGCGATCGGATATAGACAAATATGGGGGCATTTTACCTTACTTTTTGGAGCCTTGATCTGTGTGCAATATGACATGATTAATAGTAGAAACAGCGAGTAAAGAGCATGACTACCTATCAAGATGTTCGCCGGCAAGTGGAGAATCTCACCCCAGACGAGCAACTTCGCTTGTTAAAAGAGTTAGCTGTAATGGTACGTCGCCCTATGCTTGTCAAGCCCAAGCATAGCATTATGGAACTAGAAGGACTAGGAAAAGAAATCTGGAATGGACTTGATGCTCAAGAGTACGTTAATCAGGAACGAGCCTCATGGAATGGCTAATGCAACTACAAGGTCAAGTTGTGGGTTTGGATACCGCGCCACTCATTTACCTGATCGAGCAAAATCAGGTATATTTAGGGCTTGTTCGTGCCTTTTTTGGGGCGCTAAGTCGAGGCGAGTTTCAAGTTGTTACCTCTACGTTGACGCTGACGGAAGTTTTGGTGCATCCATTACGCTCAGGCAATGTAGAACTTGCCTGCCAGTATCGTGATATTCTTCTCGATCAAGAAAACTTAATTACAGTACCTATTTCTGTTGAGATTGCCGAAGTTGCCGCCCAGTTAAGAGCAAGACAAAACTTGCGAACTCCAGACGCAATCCAGATTGCCACTGCTATGGGAGAAGGTGCTATGTTTTTCTTGACCAATGATGCCCGTTTAGCTGCTGTCCCAGATTTAAAAGTTTTGGTTTTGGATGCTCTGTAACAGTACGCCAATCTGGTAGAGTTCGTTCCTTGAACATTGATTAAAGTAAATGATAATAATCTAAAAACGTCTAGGCACAGCGACGGACGAGAGTGCGATCGCTTATGATGGGGTTGTAAATTTTTGTTACGAAGTGCAGATATGGTAGGGTGCGTTCCCTAATGCGAGTCCTACCGCTGCAGCGATCGATTTTCAGGAACCCCAACATCCTCACCTATTACCATGAAAGGGTATAATAAGTTTACTTAAGGTCATCAAAGAGGTAACAAAACCTTAATGGAAAGTCGTATCCATATCCATCCAGATATTTGTAATGGAAGACCTGTTATAGCTGGAACCCGAATTCCGGTGCAAACAGTTATGGAATTTTTAGGAGCAGGGGATTCTATTGAAGAAGTAATTGAAGAATATCCTTCTCTGAATCGAGAAGATATTTATGCCTGTATGCAATTTGCAGCAAGATTGATGGCGAATCACTATGAAGTCAGAAAAATTGCATGAATGGTTTTTTCTTTGATGAAAATTTACCAGCTAAAATCCTCTTCACTCCATCTTTACCGATCATTTTTAGGGAGAAGTCCAAGGGATACGGAAATTTGGCAATATGCAAAGGATAAAAAACTGGTTATTGTTACGAAAGATACAGACTTTTCCGATCAAATAATGCTTAATTTTTTTTGCACCTAAAGTAGTACATCTCCGTTTTGGCAATATACGAAAACGAGAATTTCATCAGTTTTTAGCTCCTATTTGGCCAGAAGTTGAAGCTTTGGTTATTGAACATAAATTAGTTAATGTCTATTTAGATAGAATTGAAGCATTTAGATAATTTTTCCTAACATTCATTGCGATATCGCTAAGGTGGGTAATGCCTTCCTTACTCTAGGGAAAGTCCAGTAATAATATCTTCTGGGGGAATCCCAGCTTGAATTAAAGTGGTTGTTAATCCTTCTTCAAGATTATCATCTTCAATGACAATTTTATTTTTCAATAAACGAGCGTGAAATAAAATTGTGTTAGTCCATGCTTCTTTTTCCCAACCAGTCATAATTATTAAAAAGTTGCCTGATTCTGGATCACAAACTGGGGTAATTTTAAGGGTTTGTAATCGAGGTTGCATCGCAGACTCTTTTCTGATAACTTGAGTCAGAATATCGGCATAGTTTACTGTGTTATCCATTCGCAAATTATCTCCTTTTGAGGATTATAAATAATTAAATTGATTCTATTACGTTTAATAACCAGTTGGAAAATAGCTTTTTTGAAGTGTTTTAAATAAACCGCTTGACTAATGCCCAAAAAAAGTTTTCTTTCAGGTTCTTGTGAATCTAAAGCCCATTGGTATAATTGAAGTTGTCCTATTGTTTTTTCTAATTCACTGATAACTGAAGGCGTATCAAAGTCTTTGATTTCTACGGCAATTTTACGATCTTCTTTTTCCGCAGCAAAAAACTTTTCTGCTCCTAAATCAGCTTTAAGCAAGGTTTTTTCTAAGGTTAGAATTAAAGGATCATCAGTGATTTTCCAACCCTCTTTTTCTAAAGTATGACGTAATGATAAATGTAGATCGTCTCGTCTGGACATCCTTATAAACCCTGCTTAAGAGGTTCGATTTCTATTCTACTACAGTTCGCCCTAATTCGGATTTATTATGACCGAAAAAGCGGTAAGGTGGGCAATGCTCACCCTACTATTTCTATTTTCGCTTGGTCAGGCTAGAGACTAACCCTAATCCTCCTAATCCTAACAAGGCAACAACGGAACTCAGTGCAGATCTGGTAGGGTGTGTTCCTTAAACATTGATTCAAGCAAATGATAATAATCTAAAAACGTCTAGGCACAGCGACGGACGGGAGTGCGAGTGCCGTCGAATAATTGTAAATTTTTGTTACGAAGTGCAGTCAGATTGAAGAATTAGTGATATGGTCGCTGAAAAGTTCTTTGTATCTCAGCTGATTGTCAGAAATCCACAAAACGGGGTGATATGCCGAAAGTTTCCCCATATCCTTACTCTGGTTATTCGGAAAGTTTCTGTATAATCAATGGTTAGCTGGCCTCGTAATATCACGATGTATCTGATTAGGAGCGATATTATGCGACTTAGTGAAAACTTTTTACAGCCAGCATTGTCAGATGATTTTTACTGGCTCAACGAGCCGACGCATTATCGTTTGGGTAATGGGTTGGAAATTTCTACAGATGAAAAAACTGATTTTTGGCAAAACACGCACTATGGTTTTCAAAGAGACGATGGGCATTGCTTATTGATGCGACAAGTTGGCGATTTTTCCCTAATGACCCAAGTAGAATTTCAGCCTCGGGAAAAATATGATCAATGTGGCCTAATGGTGCGGATTGACAGTCAGAATTGGATAAAAGTTTCCACGGAATATGAAAGCGAACAAGCTAGTCGGCTTGGTTCTGTGGTGACCAATTTGGGATATTCTGATTGGGCAACGCAAGACATTTCTTCACGATACCGCGAAATGTGGTATCGCATCAGTAAACGGGGGAGCGATTTTCTGCTAGAGAATTCTTATGATGGGCAGGCTTGGCTGCAAATGCGGATCACACACTTACACAAGATAGCCGACGATTGCGAAATCGGAGTGTATGCCTGCAGCCCGATAGGCAAAGCGTTTCGCTGTTGTTTCAAAACCTTGCAAATCTCAGACAATCAGTGGCTGGCAATACCGGAAGCCAGCTAACAACCGTATGCACCCGACTGGCACTTATGCGCCTTAACGCCTGGCTTGTTATGGTTCACGGCTTGTCTGTCTTATGCTAGAGTTTCATAATTACCCAAAGCTAATGAGGCAAAAAATAATGACGGACAAAAATAAGCCAGAAGAAGTTCAAGAAGCAATGATTTCAGTGGGAGTGGGTACAGCGATTGGAGCTAGTGCATCGGCAGTAGTTGGCGGTATGGGACTTGCTGTAGGAGGAACTGCTCTAGGAGTCGGTATGGCTCCAGTAGCAGCAGCAGGAGCAGTTGTCGGCACAGCAGTTTACGGAACCAAAAAAGCAATAGAAGAACAAGACGCAACGGCAATTGGAGCAGCGGCAATTGGTGCGGGTGCTGGAGCCGGTATATCAGCATTAGTTGGAGGTATGGGATTAGCAGTAGGAGGGACGGCAGTTGCAGTGACGATGGCTCCCGTAGCGGCAGTAGGAGCAGTAATTGGTTTGGCTGGGTATGGGATCTCTAAATTATTCACTGAGTAAGTAATGGCTAAACGGAAAAGACAGTCCCCCAATGCTGCTCAAAAATTAGTAAGAGGAGCAATTCGGGACTTTATTAATCAGGTTAATGGCATAGTTATTGAGCCGGAGATAAATACTCCTGTAAAGGGGACAGAGGCTTGGTATCGGGACAAACTGGCTAGAGAATTAGGAGGAAAAACCGAGGTTTACATTGATAAGGTAGGTAGAATAGATGTCTTAACTAATACTGAAATAATTGAAGTTAAAAATACAAAAGGCTGGAAATCAGCGATCGGGCAAATCAAGAGTTATGGACAGTATTATCCCAAGCATAAAATGAGAGTTCACCTATTTGGGAAATTGACTGAGAGTAAACTGGAAACTATCCAGAGAGTATGTAACCTAGAAGGTATAACTCTAACTTGGGAATAGTATTATCACCGCTATGGTAGATATGGTAAAGTGCGTTCCCTGATGCGAGTCCTACCGCTGCAGCGATCGATTTGAATGATTATAAGCTAAAAACCTCTAGGCACAGCGACGGACGGGAGTGCGATCGGATATAGACAAATATGGAGGTATTTTACCTTACTTTTTGGAGCCGTGATCTGTGGGCAATATGACATGATTAATGGAAGAAACAGGGAGTAAAGAGCATGACTACCTATCAAGATGTTCGCCGGCAAGTTGAGAATCTCACCCCAGACGAGCAACTTCGCTTATCAAAAGAGTTAGCTGTTACCTCTACGTTGACGCTGACGGAAGTTTTGGTGTATCCATTACGCTCAGGCAATGTAGAACTTGCCGGCCAGTATCGTGATATTCTTCTCGATCAAGAAAACTTAATTAGGGTTTGCTGTATAGTTCCCCAGAGGGAATCTAGGAGCCACACAGTTGGCAAAATGGTAGTTTCGTCCCTTAGTTTCTCAATTTTATCTGGCGTTCGCTAATAAAAGTGCCAGGGTTTTGAGTCCCTCCGATCGATTTCTCAACGTTTGTTTCTGGCACTTTTTTGGCTGAAAAAGTAACAAAACCCTTTTCTGGTAAGGCTTTCACTGATATTCAGCCAGCCCTAATTTAGGTTAACTACTCCCCCACAAGCCCGCTTTTAAGTACATATATTCTACCTTTTTGTGATTGCTATTTTGAGTATCTTACCTATACCCTACTGAATTTTACCTATCAATCTACTTTTCGACTGCAAAAACCAAAATCAGTCCATATCTTGACTGCAAAAACGGTATTTTAACTTTATATGGGCCATTGACAAGCCTAAAAGCTTTCTTTAAACTAGATTCAGTGCATAAACAAAAATTCCGATAAGTACCTATTGCAGTAGGACTTCTCGGACGTTTGTATGTACTTAATTGTTTTTGGACATTTTTTCAAGGTTAATTATGACTCAGATCACATCGGCTGTCAATGACGACGGCTACCGTTCCACTGCTGACATCGTACACTGTCAAAGACAAGATGAAGCGCAGACTTTAGCTTTCGCTGATTCGGCCACATCAGGAGCGAGAGTTTTTATTTGTCATGTTTACGAACAGGGGGGAAGAACTCATCTAGTTTTTTCTCTACCTTGTAGTCTGCTGATTGAATTGGCAAAATTACAGAGTGCTGAAGCTAAAAAGAATAAGTCTAACGCGGACGAAGTCATGAACAGACCACTTATTCCCCAGCACGTTAACGAGATTGCAAAGTATTTGCTAGATACGGACCAGTATATTTTGCCCCCATTCATCTTTAACTCGAATACACCGATCAAAGTTTTTACCTATGGTGCAGGTCCAGTCAAATTCGGTTATGCTGTTATGCCAATAGATGTAGAACTTTATGTTACTGATGGTCAACATCGGTTAAAAGCGATCGAAAAAGTTTTACCTGAAAAACCTGACTTGCGTAACGACAGCGTAACTGTGCTGGTAGTTCAAGAAGCAGATATGGATCAAATTCATCAAGATTTTGCCGATTGTGCCAAAAATAAACCCATCCCTCCTGCTTTATTGGCTGCTTTCGACGTTACCGATCCTCTTGCTAAGTTAACTCGGACAATTACTAAAGATTTAGTCATTTTCAATGGACGGATTGATAAAATCTCTCGTACTATCGGAAAAGACACCAAATATATGTTTACTATGAGTCAGTTAAGAATCGGTGTCGCTGAATTTCTTTTTGGTTCATCTCGAAAACCAGTTATAGAATCTCATTCTCGTCAAAGTAAGAGTGAATTTTTCCTGATGTTAGAGAGATTAAAGATTTTTTACACAGAATTCGCCAAAAACAATGATACTTGGCGACTTTTGCTACAACCTGCATCTCAAACGGTCAATCTCAACTTGTACGATCTCAGACAACAGCGTGTGGATTTTAATACCGTTGGGTTTCAGGTACTTAGTCGAATTGGACATTTAATCTTTTTTGGACAAGAATTCACTGATTTACAGCGAGAAGCTCTAATTAAAGCACTTGCGGGTTTGGATTATACCCGTGACTCAGCTTTATGGCTAAATAGTATCGTGATTGATGATGCTGGTGCTAAAAAGATAGTTACACAGACAACAGCAGTCGATAAAGCGTTTAAAATCGCCAGAGATGCTGTACAAGAGAAAACTGGGATAGTTTTAATCTAGTTTCGAGTAGATTTAGAGCAATTCAGTCTTATATACCTTCTGAAATCACAAGCAGAGATCGAGCAGTTTTGCTTTATCTCTCTTTTTGTGTGACTATTGATAGGTTTTACTAATTAGACATACAGTATAGAGAGGAGAACTTTAAAAGCATATATGTAATGACCGCAATCCAAACCTCTCTACTACCAAATCGTACTATTGATGAGTTCGTGGAAGATATTAAACTACTGACTCAAGAAGTACAAAAGCTCTACTGTTTAGATGAGATTCCTTGGATTATTGGTGTTTCTTGGGGAAAAGATAGTTCAGCAGTTTTACAGTTAATCTGGAATGCGATCGCTGATTTACCATTAGAGAAGCGACAAAAAACTATTCATGTGATCACCACCGACACAATGGTTGAAAACCCCATTGTCTCTGCATGGGTTAGAAAGTCAATGGAAAAGCTGGAAAAAGCTTCAGAAGCTCACAGAATGCCATTTAAATCACATTTACTCTATCCTGCTGTGGAAGATCGCTTTTGGAGTGGATTAATAGGTAAGGGTTATCCTGCTCCCCGTTTGAAATTTCGTTGGTGTACTGGAAGACTGAAAATTAACGCTTCTAATAACTTTATTCGTGAAGTCATCAGAAATTGTGGGGAAACAATATTAGTTTTGGGAATCCGCAAAACAGAAAGCTCTCGTCGTGCTAAGGTGATGGAAAAATTAGAAGCTAAAAGACTTCGTGAGCGTTTGAGTCCTAATGCAAATATGCCGAATTCTCTCGTTTATAGTCCGATCGAAGATTGGCGTACTGATGAAGTATGGATGTACTTAATGCAGTGGGAAAATCCCTGGGGAGGAGACAACAAAGAATTATTAGCAATGTATCGAGGAGCGACTGCGGATAATGAATGTCCCTTAGTGGTAGATACTTCCACTCCTAGCTGTGGAAGTTCCCGTTTTGGTTGTTGGGTTTGTACTTTGGTAGATAAAGATACATCTCTGAGTATGATGGTTCAGAATGACCAAGAAAAGGAATGGTTACAACCACTCGTAGAACTTAGAAATGAATTAGACCTTTTGGATGATAGAGAGAGACGTGATTTTCGTCGTCTTGTTGGGAAAGTACAATTATTTGAAAGAAACTTAAATGGAGAAATATCGATCGAACCCATACCGGGACCCTATACTAAAAAATGGCGGGAATATTGGCTGAGAAGGGTATTAGAGGCTCAGGAGAGCGTGCGTACTAATGCGCCAGAGGATATGAAAGATATTACCCTAATTACCACGGAGGAACTCAGCGAAATTCGCCGGATTTGGAGGGAAGAAAAGCACGAATTTGATGACCAATTACCGAAGATTTATAAACAAGTGACTGGAGAAACTTTTCAAGATCCGCGACCGGGAGCGGATAATAATCTTTTGGGGAGTGAAGAATGGGATATCCTCGCGGATATCTGTGCCGAGGATTCCATGCACCTAGAATTATTGGCTAAACTTATCGATACAGAACGTCAATATTTTCTAAAAATCTCTCGCAAGGGTATTTACAAAGACCTAGAAAAATGCTTTGAGTCTAGTTCTCGTAGTAAAGAGGAAGCGATCGAAAATGCTCGTTATGTCTATGATCTAAAGAATGCCGCTCAAAGTGGCAATATTGCTCAGGTGAAAGAACAACTCAAGGAGAGTTTTAGTGAACCGGAAAAAGACCCGCAAAAACAGTTAACTTGGGCCAGTATGAAATTCCCTACAACCGATGAGGAGGAGGAATAACGGGTTTATGTAGGGTTTGCTGAATAAATCTAACAACCTTGTTGGATAAGGTTTTTAGACTTTTTTTCCCTCAAAAAGTGCCGACCATTGGAGTGATTGGGGGGAAAATCCCTGGACTTTTTCCCTGAAAATTAGGTAATTGACCACCTGAAAATGGGTAAAACCCCACACCCCACACCCCACACCCCACACCCTACCCCCACGAAAAACTTTTTGCCGCAAACCCTATGTAAACTGGCGATCGAGTGGACTACCAATAAAATTACCATTTCCCGATGACGAGATGAAACCCTACCAAAAAATTCCTATTCGTGAATGTGGGGAACCCCTAGTACCTATACCCGCAGATAAGTTTGTTATCCCTTCTCCCCATGCTTACGAGAAATTAGGAGCTAATTATCGGGGTAAATCTCCCTATTTTTTGCGACAAGGGGTGTTAAATCCCCTGATTGATGCTCAAAACCGTCTGCAAGTCTATCAACCCGGTTGGCAAATTTTGATTTTTGATGCCTATCGACCGGTGGAAGTGCAACAATTTATGGTCGATTATAGTTTTCAGACTCTCCTAGACACAAAAGGATTAGCCAGAGAGAAACTATCGAAGGCAGAAAGTCAAGCGATTTTAACAGAAGTTTACACTATTTGGGCGGTTCCCAGTGATAATGCCGCCACCCCGCCACCCCATAGTACCGGAGCAGCGATCGATATTACCCTAGTGGATGAGAAGGGACAAGCCATCGACATGGGTGGAGAAATCGATGAGATCGGAGAGCGATCGCATCCCGATTATTATATCGCCGCAAAAAGCCCGCAAGAACAGAGCTATCATCAAAAACGAGTTTTATTGGCTAAAGTGATGAAGGAGGCGGGATTTAGCCGACATAAGGGGGAATGGTGGCATTTTTCCCTAGGGGATCAGATGTGGGCCTGGTCGCTCGATCGACCCTACGCCATCTATGGCAGAGTTGAGGATCAGGGAGATAGCTGTTAGGGGTAAACTGAAAGCAGCTGGTCTATATCAATACTGATATACTAACAAAAGAAGACTCAAAGCTTAGACCGGCTTCTGATCGATGATCGCCAAGATTTGCTCAACAAAAGCTTGGTGATCAACCACTGGTTTAGAAATATAACCATCGGCCTGACTCTGCTTGAGAAAATTCTCTCGATCGCCCTCCATAGCGTGAGCAGTGACGAGAATAACGGGTAAATCGGCGGTTTCGGGGTTAGCTTTGAGAATTTGGCTGATTTTAATACCATCTACCGCTTTCCCTTCATAGACACTATGGGAGAGGGAGACATCCATTAAGATCACGTCCGCTTTCTTGTCCCGAGCAATACGAAGCACTTCTTCCACATCTTCAGTCCCTTTGACCTCTAGACCACCTCGTTTGGTCAAAATTTTGGCAAAAACGCGAAAATTTATCGGGTCGTCTTCTACAATCAAAACAGTCGTCATAGGGAAGCTCAGGGATAAACAAGGTTAAAACGGGCAAAATGCCTTATGATTCACAGCTAGACAGATTAAAAACGAGAGACTCATGGCCAAACAACTGGATTTCTTAGCTACTGGTCAAATTATACCCACGGCCTTACACCAAGAGATGGAACGCTCCTATCTAGAATATGCCATGAGTGTGATCGTGGGGCGAGCCTTGCCGGATGTACGCGATGGACTAAAACCAGTCCATCGTCGCATATTATACGCTATGCACGAACTCGGTTTAACCCCCGATCGCCCTTTTCGCAAATGTGCGCGGGTGGTGGGGGATGTCTTGGGTAAATATCATCCCCACGGCGATCAGTCAGTGTACGAGGCACTGGTTCGTATGGTACAGGATTTTTCCAGTCGTTACCCACTTTTATCGGGCCATGGTAACTTTGGTTCGATCGATAACGACCCCCCGGCGGCCATGCGTTATACCGAAACCCGTTTGGCCGGCATCGGCGATCAGGCGGTTTTAGGGGGAATTAGCGATGCTATCGTTAATTTTAGCAGTAATTTTGATAATTCTCAACAGGAACCCGTTGTTTTACCCGCTCAGTTACCGATACTGATTCTTAATGGTTGTTCGGGTATTGCGGTAGGGATGGCGACTAATATCCCTCCCCATAATTTAGGGGAAGTGGTGGAAGGTTTAATCGCTTTGATCGATAATCCCGATTTAAGCGAGGAAAAGTTAGTAGAAATTATCCCCGGTCCCGATTTTCCCACGGGAGGCGAGATTTTAGATGATACCGGCATTCGCGAGGCCTATCGCACCGGTAGGGGGATTATTCCCGTGCGCGGAGTGGCGAAAACTGAAACAATTATCATTGAGGGCAAGCGCCGAAGGGAAAGGACGGCAATTGTGGTTACTGAGTTGCCTTTTCAGGTGAATAAGGCGGCATGGATTGAAAAAATCGCCGAATTAGTTAATTTAGGGAAATTGGAGGGAATTGCCGATATCCGCGATGAAAGCAATCGCGAAGGCATTCGGGTGGTGATTGAATTAAAGCGGGAAAGTCAACCGCAGCAGGTTTTGGCGGCTTTATACCAACAAACGGCCCTACAGACTAATTTCGGGGCAATTATCCTCGCTTTGGTCGATAATCAACCCCGGCAGTTGTCTTTAAAACAAGTTTTACAGGAATTCTTGCACTTTCGAGAAACAACTCTCACCCGTCAGTATGGCGATGAGTTGCAACAGGCCAGCGATCGCTTACACTTAGTCGAGGGTTTATTATTAGCTTTGCAGAATATCGATCGAGTGGTGGATATTCTCAAAAATGCTCCCGATGGGACGACGGCTAAGTATCGTTTTCAGGCAGAATTGGGCATTAGTGACCCTCAAGCTGATTCTATCTTAGCTATGCCTCTGCGTCGTTTAACCGGTTTGGAAAGACAAAAGTTAGAGACGGAAGCGACGGAATTACAAACAAAAATTCAACAGTTAGAAACTCTCCTCCATAACCGTCAGGAGTTTCTCAAGTCTCTGAAAAAAGAATTGCGCTCTTTAAAGAAAAAATTCGCCGATAGCAGACGGACAAAAATTCGCACCGGCAAGTCGGGGGACAGGAGACAGGAGACAGAAGGGAAGAAACAGGATTCTGTGGTTAAAAAACAGGAGACAGTCCCGATGAAAAAATTTTCACCCCCACAGACGAAAGAGGTTTCCTTACCTACACCCGACACCCCACACCCCACACCCTCTTTGAAGTCAGAAGTTAAAAAACAGGAGAATAAAGTTAAGAAAAAGTCTGAGAGTGAGAATGAACCGATTTTAAGCCTATTTACGCCCCAAGAACCCCCAGAAAATGCGATTTTATTGCTTGATGCCGAAGATAAAATTAGTTGGACGACACCAGAAGAGCGAGTGCCGGACCGGGGTTTAATTATCTATCAACAGGCGATCGAAAAACGGGAAAATTTTCTAGTTATCCTCGATAATGCTAAAGCTTACCCGATTGCTATCCGGGAAGTCCCCCCGCAAGCGAATCAACCGGTGTTAATCTCCAGTCTGCTGACCAAAACCGCCCAAAAAGAGTCAGAAGCGGTGTTAAATCAATTTTTCTTGACGGAACCTCAAAAAAATCAAGAATTGCTTTTACTGAGTCAACAGGGGCGAATAAAGCGACTTCCCATCAATGAATTAGAGGGGGTTGGTAGTCGGGGTTTGTCCCTGATGAAATTGAAAGAAGATGATCGCCTATATGGTGCTATTTTTACTCACGAAGGCCTAGACTTAGCGATCGCCACCAGTAGCGGTCGGGTGTTGCGTTATCCTGTGCGCGAGGAATTATTGCCAATTATGGGTAAATCTGCCCAGGGTTTAGCAATTTTGCGATTGCGCTACGGGGAACATCTAGCTGGCTGTGTTTCTCTCCCCCATCGGGAAAATCTGCTGCTGATTTCGGGATTAGGTTACGGAAAAAGACTGGCGATCGAGAATTTACGCCTATCACAATTAGGCGATCTTGGTTCACCCGCTTTACAATTCGTCAACAAACAGGATAGTTTAGCGGCCATGGTAGCGGCGCGGGCGGGGAGTATAGTGTTATTAAGTACCAATCAGGATCGAAAACTACCCTTAGAAGTGGAAACTGTGGCAGTCACGGGTAAAGACGGGACAGGTTCACAATTAGTCAAACTCAACCCCACAGAAAAAATTATCAAAGCACAATTGTTACACCATCTCTAAGTCAATGGCGAAAAAACCGAAAAATGTTGCTCGTAAACACCGAAATTGGCAAAAATGGTTAAAACTAACTCTAATTCTGGTTTTTGGGTTTATTATCCTTAATTTAGCGATTAATTTAGCCATCCGCTGGCCAATTAATCAACAAAAACCCGTTGATGCCATCTTAGTTTTGGGGGGCAGCATTCGTCGGGAAATTTATGTGGCCAATCTGGCCAAGCAATACCCCAATATACCGATTTTAATTTCCCAAGGCTCGAAAGATCCCTGTATTTTATTACTATTTGAACGGGCAAAAGCACCAAAAACTAACGTCTGGTTAGAAAAGTGTGCTAATTCTACCTTCGGCAATTTTTTCTTTGCCGTGCCAATTTTAAAACAATGGGGAGTACATAAAGTAAAAGTTGTCACTTCTCCTACTCATTTACCCCGCGCTAAATGGTTAGCAGAAATTCACTTGCAATCCCACGGTATAGCAGTAGAAATCGATGCAGTCCGAGAAATTGGTATCCCTGGTAATCACGAATCAAAGCTAAAAACTGGTTTAGATGTGACTAGAAGTATAATTTGGGCTTTTGTCGGACAATTAATCTCTCCCCCCTGTTGGCAAGTCATTCCCTTAAATTCCGTTGATTTAGAAGCTTGGCGCGATCAAGGTTTTCAATGTGAATATCAAGGTAAGATCAGCTAAACCATCCTCTCCCAGTTAGTTTTTTAGCGGCTGCATCCCATGTTTGTAAATCTACTAAGTTGGGGTTTTTAAAGGCAAACTCTCTCTTCCCATTTGTCACTTCCCTATCCCTTTTAAATAGGATTTAGCATCAGAAACCCTATCGGGAATTTGCGCGGGAATTTGCGATCGCATCTAGAGCCAGATTCAGTTTCAGCACGTTAACCCCCGGTTCGCCGAAGATGCCGAGAAAGCGCTCGTCGGTGTTTTTGATAATCAGTATCTCCACTTGATTCGTCGGTAATCCCCGCACCTGCGCCACCCGCTCGATCTGCGCTCTGGCGGCCTCTGGGGTGATATGGGGATCGAGACTGGAACCGGAGGTATATACCAGAGCTGCGGTGGGTTTGATTCCCGCTTTCTCTAATCGGGGAATCTCCCCCTCTATAGCTTTCGCCGGATCAGGATCGGGTTTTCCTTTAATGCGATCGATCAATACAGGGTTACTGGGAGCTAGGTTACTCGCTCCCGAAATTCCGGTTTGCAGGATCTTGTTAGGATCGTTTTTCGGATCGGCCGTACTGTAGTCGGTGGTACTCGGACGACTATTAAAATAGCGATCGCTGGTGAAAGGTTGCCCAATTAGAGCCGAACCCACCACTTGACCTTGATTATTGGTAATTAAACTCCCGTTCGCTTGCCAGGGAAAAAGAATTTGACCGATGGCGATCATCGAGAAAGGATAGATCAGCGCAGTGATCACCCAGAGAACTAGGGTAGAACGGATGGCTCTACCGGCCTCGCGTGCAAAACTCATAATTAGGGTTTACTGAAAAAGTTTGTTGGTGGAGTTAGGAGTCAGGAGCCAGTAGTCAGGAGTCAGGAGAATTAAGAATAAACAACAATCAATGAAAGAGTCTATTTAGAGATTTTCTGCTTTTTCCCATTTTTGAACTCTCAAAAATTAATTGTGCCAGAAATCTCTTAAAACCTCTCCGGGACAAAGATGACAAGGAACAGATAGATAAATAAAGCAAAGGCGACTAATCCTAAAAGGGTTAACGCAGAAGCTTGCCACCTATCGATAGTGCTTCCCGTAGAAGCTTGAACGATGGAGGAGAAAAGAATTGTTAGACAGAAATTTAAGAAAATATACCAGAAAAATCGGTATTTTCTAGGGGCTGCTTTCATAAGAATTAGAGTTTTTTGGAGATTTGTTTTTGCCAGTAAATCAAGAAAATAAGTAGGTAGGCGTTAAAAATTATCAGACACCCCCCTTATCAAGGGGGGATTAAGGGGGGATCGACACCCCCCTTATCAAGGGGGGATTAAGGGGGGATCGACACCCCCCTTATCAAGGGGGGATTAAGGGGGGATCAAAGACAAAATCTATTTTCAATTTAATTATAACTACTTACTTAGCTGTAGTTGTCGATAGGTTATCTTTTTCTCCTTTTTCAATTCATAGTTAAGAATACATTGGCCTACATATCTAGCCAAATTAATAGGAACAGCATTGCCAATCATTTGTTCTAGATTAGATTTTGTTCCTGTAAAAATAAAGTCTTTAGGAAAAGTTTGAATATAGCTTCGCTCCCTCGTTGTTAGCGGTCTTAATTTTTCCTTAAGATGACAAGCATCCCCGGGATGTTGTCGATAGGTTTTGGGAGCTGGTCGATTTACTCCTCGAATAGTAGGGCTAGGTTCATAAATACTGAATATCGCCCTTCTTTGATAGCTTCTAGGATGTCTATAATAGTATTCTATATCTAATTCTTTGCCCACATAGTCAAATACAGTCAGAGGTTGACTTGATAGATTTTCATTAATTTCATCGATTAAAAAATCATCTTCTTCCTTCATTTTACCGATCAGAAAATATCTTTTTCTAGTTTGAGGAACTCCGCAGTAACAAGAATTAATAACTTTTTCAGTTAAACCATAACCATGACTTTTAAAAATTTGTTTTGCCTGAGTGAGTATTTTACTTTTCTCAATTCTATCCACATTTTCCATAACAAACCATTGGGGACTTACTCTGGTGACAATTTCAGCGAATGTGAGCGTTAGATTCGCTCGTCCTAAACCCTCGTTTCTCTTACCAGCACTGGAAAAGTCTTGACAAGGAGGGCTGCCGACAATAATCTCAGGATTATATTGAGCCAATATTTCTTGGCTAGATTCTCTAGATAAATCGACATTAAATATCGGATGACTAAAGTTATTTCTATAGACATCTATAGCAGGTATCCAATTATCAAATGCAGCCACAATAGTAAACCCTGCTTTCTGGAAACCTAAAGATAAACCACCACAACCAGCGAATAAATCGATTGTGATCATTTTGCTCCCTCCTCTAAATTGACTCTCGAAAGCGTAAAATAAATTATCGGAATCGGGAGCTAGACCGTATAACTCTTGTGTACTTAACTCCCCAGGTTGAATTTTTAAATTTTCATCGAGTTTCAGATATACATTTTTCAGTCCTTTCCCATCTAAGTAAGCGCACAAAGAAGCTGGAAATGAGGAGTTAAATTGATTTTTACCCCAGGTTTTTTTTTGGGTAAAATCCCGATTCGAGTGCTTCAATCCGAATAAACTAGGCTTAAATATTGCCGATTTTCCCATTACCTCAACCCGATCGCTGAAATTATCTCATCAATAATCTTAATAGCAATAAACGGCGCAATCATGCCTCCCACGCCGTAGATGAGGATATTGCGCCGCAATAGTTGGTCAGCCGTGAGCGGGCGAAATTGAACGCCTTTAAGTGCCAGGGGAATCAAAACGGGGATAATCAGGGCATTGTAGATCAGGGCTGAGACGATCGCCGATTGAGCGCTTTTCAAACCCATGATATTTAAAGCACCGATCCCGGCAGCGGCGAAAATCGTCGGGATAATGGCGAAATACTTAGCGATATCGTTAGCTACCGAAAACGTGGTCAGGGCGCCGCGGGTAATTAATAACTGTTTGCCGATGGTCACTAAATCGATCAGCTTGGTCGGGTCGGAATCGAGATCCACCATATTAGCCGCCTCCTTTGCCGCTTGGGTTCCGGAGTTCATCGCCACACCGACATTAGCCTGGGCCAGTGCCGGTGCGTCGTTGGTTCCGTCCCCCGTCATAGCAACTAACTTGCCCTTGGCTTGCTCGCGACGGATCACCTCGATCTTATCTTCTGGGGTGGCCTCGGCGATAAAATCATCCACCCCCGCCTCCGCCGCGATCACCGCCGCCGTGATCTGGTTGTCGCCGGTGAGCATGATCGTTCTCACACCCATGCGCCGTAATTGGTCGAAACGTTCTTTTAATCCCGGTTTCACGATGTCTTTGAGATAGATCACCCCGTAGATATCGTTACCCCGACAGACGGCCAGGGGAGTTCCCCCCAAATGGGAAACCCTTTCCTGTGCCTCATCGAGGGTCTCGGGAACGGAACCACCCCTAGAACGGACGAAACCTTTAATCGCGTCTACGGCTCCCTTACGGTATTCCTCCCCGTCCCTATCGGTGCCGCTCATGCGGGTACGAGCGGAGAATGGGATTGCCTCGCTGGGTTGGCCATCGATATCGAGGTTTGCGCCCAAATTCCGGGCTAAGGCAACGATCGAGCGTCCTTCCGGGGTTTCGTCGAAAAGGCTGGCCGCTAGACAGACGCGGGCTAATTCCTCGAGGTTATGACCGTTGACGGGGATAAATTCGTCAGCTAGCCGGTTGCCGAGGGTGATTGTTCCCGTTTTGTCGAGAAGGAGGGTATTTACGTCGCCGCAGGCTTCCACGGCGCGTCCAGAGGTGGCAATGACGTTAAACTGAGCCACACGATCCATCCCGGCGATACCGATCGCACTCAATAAACCGCCGATCGTCGTGGGAATGAGGGCGACGAGGAGGGAGATCAAGATGGCGATACTGGAGCCGGCCCGAAAGGTATCCGCAACCGCAGGACTGAGGCTCGTTTCCAGAAAACCAGCGATATAGTTCCCGATCGAGGGAATCGTGGCCACGACAATTAAAAAGACTTGGGTTAACACAGCCAGAAGTACCGTCAGCGCGATCTCGTTGGGGGTTTTCGTGCGCTCGGCCCCTTCCACCAGGGAGATCATGCGATCAATAAAACCCCGGCCGGGATCTTGGGTGATCCGCACTGTCAACTCGTCCGAGAGAAGCCGCGTACCACCGGTGACGGAACTGGCGATGTCAGTGCCGGGTTGTTTGAGGACGGGGGCCGATTCTCCGGTGATCGCCGATTCATCCACCGAACCGATTCCCTCGATCACTTCCCCGTCGGCGGGAATCACGTCCCCGGCCAGCAGTTTTACCCGATCACCCCGATGCAAGGCCGTGGAACTGACCGACTCGATCGATCCGTCGGCCAGGATTTTTCGGGCGATCGAGTCGCTGCGGGTGGAGCGTAGGGCATCGGCCTGGGCTTTTCCCCGTCCCTCTGCGATCGCCTCGGCGAAGTTGGCAAACAGCACCGTCAAGAAGAGGATCAGGGTGATGATGCCGTTAAGTAGCCGTTGTTGTCCCCTCTCCCCAGCGATCGTGCCGAATAGATGCGGGTCGATCGTCACCAGGGCCGTGACGATTGTTCCCAACCAGACCACGAATAGGACAGGGTTACGCACGGCGATGCGCGGGTCGAGTTTGAGGAAGGACTGCCGGATCGCGCTTTGATAGAGACCGGTTCGGTTTACCTTGGGGGTATGGCGGCGGTCGTCCCGGCGACCTCTCGGCACTCGCAACGGGCGGGGGGACTTAGAATTTCCTCTGTTCGTTCTCATAAATTATCCAAACTCCTAGCCGATCATCCGGGTGATTTGAAAGGCTTCCGCGATCGGACCCAAGGCCAATATCGGCAAGAAAGTGAGCGCACCGAGAATTAAAATCACCCCCGCCGTCACGCCGGTAAAGAGTCCGGTATCGGTGCGGAGGGTTCCGGTGGTGGCGGCAACTGGTTGTTTGCGGGACATCCCATCGGCTAACAAGAGCAGGGCGGCGATCGGAATATACCGTCCGGCGAGTAAACTGAAGCAGGCGCTCAGATTCCACCAGAGAGCGGTCATCGTCGGTTTCGCCCCAGCCGCGATCGCAAGTGGTGCGGGCTGGGAATCTCCTAGTCCCTCGAAGCCCGATCCGTTATTGGCGGCGGCGGAAGCGTACTCGTAGATAACTTGAGATAATCCGTGAAAGCCGGGGTTACTGATGCCTTGAAAATCAGGGATAGCAAGGGCGATCGCTCCGGGGATAAGGATGGCGATCGGGTGAACCAGCAGAATTAAAAAACTCGCTAACACCACTTCCCGTTTCTCAATTTTGCGCCCGAGGAATTCCGGGGTTCTTCCCACCATTAGCCCGGTGACGAATACTGCGAGGATTAGATAGGCAAACAGGTAGGCGGTGCCAGTTCCCTGGCCTCCGAAAACGATTTGCAGGAACAGATTCGAGAGGGTGGCGAAGCCGCCGTTCGGCATCAAGGAATCGTGCATGGCGATCACCGCACCGCACATGGTGGCCGTGGTAGTTACCGCGTACAAGGCCGATTGCGCCCAACCGAAGCGTACTTCTTTGCCCTCAAAGTTAACCGCTCGATCGACCCCTAGCAGCGAGTTAATCGCCTGGTTGCCGTTATATTCCCCGATCGCTGTGATGATCGTAAAGCCGATGAAGATACCGAGGGGAATTAGATAGATTAACCGAGCTTGCTTGAGATTATCGGCGAAAACCCCGTAGGTGTAGATTAACGAGGACGGAATCGATAAAATCGCCACTAATTGCACCAGATTGACGAATCCGTTCGGGTTTTCAAAGGGGTGGGCCGAGTTGCTGGCAAAAAAGCCGCCGCCGTTTTCTCCCAATTCCTTAATAATCTCGAAGTGGGCCACTGGACCGCGGGCGATCGCCTGACTGAGGTTCGGGTTTTCTAGCGTCGGCAAGATTGCCGGGCCGGCGAGGGTTTCCGGAACTCCGGCGATGATCAGGGCAATTGCCCCCACGATCGAGATCGGTAAGAGGATACGGGTGATCGCTCGGATCAGATCCACGTAGAAATTGCCCAACGGTCGCCCCGTCAGTCCCCGAATAAAGGCGATCCCCACCGCTAGACCGGTTCCGGCCGAGGTGAACATCTGGTAGCCGAGTCCCCAGATCTGACTCGCGTAGCTGAGGGTGGTTTCTCCGGAATAATGCTGTTGGTTGGTGTTGGTGATAAAGGAAATCGTCGTATGTAGCGTGGTGTCCCAAGTGGGAGCGGGGATCGCCGTCGGGTTGAGGGGAAGGAATCCTTGGCCCGCAATCAGGGAAAAAACCAGAATTGCCATCACCGCGTTACTGTAGAGAACGGCGCGGAGGTACTGCCAGCCGGTCATATTCTCTTTCCCTTTCACCCCGACGAAGCTGTAAAGAAGACTCTCGACTTGATCGCACAGTGGGTCGAGTAGGGTTCTCCGTTCCATGAAAACCCTCGCCATATAGCGCCCGAAAAAGGGGGTGATTGCCACGATTATCAGGATCGTGAGCGCGATTTGAATCCATCCTTGCAACATGGTTCGATCGACTCCGAAAAAAGGCTAGTGGTCATTGAGCTTGTGGAAATGTGGCGGCTCAATCGACGGATTCGACAAGCTCACCGTCCATGGTCGACCGGGAAACTCAGGGGTTCGCTGTCTCGAAACCGCTTGAGAAAACCAAGTTTGTCTAATTATTAGCGATCGTTAACCAGTGGATGATCGAGGGATTACTATCGCCTCTGCTGGGATGATTATAGCGATTTCAGAGCAGTCGCACACAATTCTTAACATTTTTGGACTTTGGACAAAGAAAAAAAGATTTGCGTAAAATTTACGGGTTCTCCTAGACTGGTTATGGCAAATTAGTAGTTTCAATGAGCCTAAACCCTTAAATAGACTAGGATCGAACAAAGCAAAAAGCTTTTTTATTAAAATTGCTTTTTTTAATTCTGGTGAGCCTTACTTGGCAAAGCTTGTGTGGACTATTTTCTGCTAAAATATCATAGCTACTCTAGAAGAGCCCTTTTACGCAAATCTAATTGGAGACAATATCTCCTCTTTCTCAGCGCGTAAAAAAGCTGAAAAATAGCGGTTCTTAGGAGCGTTTTGCCATAACCAATATTGATTCCGCACCATTGTCATCTGATTCGTTATCAAACAAAGCAAAATCAAAAAACAAAGCTGGTATTATAAACTATAAGCCAACGAACTGATTTTTCCAACAGCAACTGATAGTAACAAAAAAAGCAGGATTTTAATTGGTGTAACTTTTACGCCAATTAGGTTTTCTTTTGTCCAAAGTTTAATAACATTTGGTTCGTAGAAATATTAAGACAACCAAGAACAGTTTCCAGATAGTGATTATTCCAACCAGCAATAAGTCGCTTGTTCTCAATGCCTACCCTGGCAGTCTTTTCTTGGGACAATAAATTTACGCCAATATGACGTATGACAGCTATATTTTCATAAATAAGAACCGAATTTAGGACAACAAGATGTTGAAGTTTGTTAATTTTTTGTCAGAAGAAAATGTTCTGAATCTCCATCATAATTTAACCAAAGTTTAATTATACAAGAGAAGAGATTGATAAAAATAGCAATCATAAAAAGCAAATCTTTAACATTTATCAAGCAATTATTTTTATTAGTAAATATTCTACACAACTCAGGCTAGATAAGCAAGAGAGCTACGCCACTACTACCGAATCACTACCCCGACAAAACTTGAAACTGTGACTAATAGCCACTGTTTAATTCTAGGGATTACCTGAAAAAAATACTTTCCAACCAGCAGTAGCGATCGCACTTGCCAAAAGAATAATTAATGTCCAAACCTGATTTTTTTGGGTTCCTTCCACTGATTTTAGGCGATTATCGATGCCCTCAACCTTTTCAGTTAACTTTGCCTGTCCCACCTCTAGCTTATTTAATCGTTCGTCGAGTTTGTCAAATTTTTGGTTAAAATCTTTTTGGAGACTTTCAAATTTTTGGTTAAAATCTTTTTGGAGACTTTCAAATTTTTGGTCAACATCTTTTTGGAAACTGTCAAATTTTTGGTTAACATCTTTTTGGAGATTGTCAATTTTCCCCTCAATCCTTGTCAAAACAGCTTCTAGGGAATAGGTAACGGTTTCGTTAGACATAGTATCAACTCCCATTAGATATATTTTCTCGGTCCGCTATCGGAGACTATTTTAAGACTAAACCAGTTCACCGCTTTCTTGCAAAGAGTGGAGACGTTGATAGATTCCCTGCTGATTTAATAATTGATCATGGCTACCGATCTCGACAATACGACCATTATCTAAGACGACAATTTGATCCGCTTCTCGAACGGTACTGAGACGGTGGGCGATAATAATTGTGGTGCGAGTGCCTAAAATGGATTTCATGGCTAGTTGAATGGCTCTTTCTGACTCATAATCTAAGCTAGAAGTGGCCTCATCAAAAACTAACACATCTGGATCGACAATTAAAGCTCTAGCAATTCCTAAACGCTGTCTTTGTCCCCCCGAAAGACGCACGCCCCTTTCCCCTACAATAGTGGAATAACCATTAGGTAATTCATGAATAAATTCATCGACACGGGCAATTTTACAGGCTTCTGCTACCTTCTCGAAGCTAATATTAGGATTACCGTAGGTGAGATTTTCTAACACCGTACCATTAAACACATCTACTTCTTGATGGACAATCGCTAACCGTCGCCGATACCAAGTCACATCTAAGCGACGAATATCCTCGCCATCCATCATAATTTGCCCTTGATTCGGTTCAAAATAGCGGAAAAGTAACTTAACTAAAGTGGATTTTCCTGAACCCGATTTTCCCACTAATGCCACGGTTTGATAGGGTTCAATCAGCAGATTAATATCCTTAATAATCGTTCTGTCTGGACTATAGCCAAAGCTAAGATTACTTAATTCTACTTTCCCTGTAAAATGATAGGGATTATGTTGGGCATGATCGGCTAAAAGACTACCGGAATCAGTTCCACTAGGCAAGTTGATAAATTCCTGTAAACGGGCCATAGAAGCATAGCGACGAGCGAAAGTTTCTGCCATTTGGGATAGGGGATCTAATTCCGCATAGGCCATACTAGCGAGGGTATAGGTGGTGATAAAATGCCCGATCGAGATTTTCTGTTGAACGGTGGCTAGGAGAGTAAAGAAAAATACTCCAAATAAACTAGCTTGGACGAGGGTTTTTTCCCAAGTAATTAAGTCCACATAACCCTTATGAATGCGATAGACAACGTAGGTAAATTCTCTCTCTAAACGCTGTTTCTGACGATATAACTCCTGTCCTTCTGTGGCAAAAGCTTTGACAGTTTTGATATTAGTAATAATCTCAGAATTGCGACTTTGGGTATTTTCAATGTGCCGATCAAGGATTCTTTCTTTTTGCATTAAATCTTTTAAATCTCTGACAATAAAAACTAGAATTAATACAAAAGAAATAACAAAAGCGAGGGCGATCTGCCATTGAATTATCCAAATAACAATAAAGATACCCAAAACTCTAAACAGTTTTGGGATCATCATTCCCGCCACTTCGGGATAAGTCCAAGTATGACTTTCTATCCCTTTGGCGATCCGGTTAGCGATGCGTCCTGGATTATTTTCATCGTAAAAAGATAGAGGTAAGGTGAGAATTTTGGCAATAATTTTTTTGAGATGATCTCGTCGCGCTCTTAAGGATATTTCCCAGTGAAACCATACACCCACCCAAGGCTGAATTGGTGCTTTAATTACCGTGGTTAGGAAAATTAAGCCTAATAATACTGCCAAACTAACCCACTTTTCTGGGGCAAAGGGAGTTAAAATCATGGTGCGATTAACTAAAGATTGTACGAATCCATCTAAAGGTTGATCGGAAAGAACATTAAGAATCTGTCCGACAGCGTAGGGAACCATCAGATCGATAATTTCAAAGACACTGGAGGCAGCAATGCTCAAAAAGGCGGCTTTTTGATAATTGCGATAGTAACTGAGAATATCGCGTAAGGAAGCCATAACATCAAGTAAATTGCCAATTTTTAACTTCTATCTGGTAACTGCTAACTGAAGAGACTAAAGGCACTTTTGGGATTGTTTTTCTGGAGTTACCATTATACTACAATACTACAAAAATCTGCCGACCTAGAAATTTATAGGACAAAAGCCTTGTCATAGTCTTGTATTCTCAATCAGCTATTAGTCAGGAGACGATGCCAGATCAGCTTATATTTCATCCTCGTCAGAAGCACCAGAGATCAATTTATCTAAAATTTTGACGAATATTATCACAAAAATTAATAAATTTCTGAAAGGTTTTTAAGTGTTCGGTTTTATCGATACGCTTTTTTAATTGATTAAGATAGTATTGTTCTTGAGCTTCCCCAGGGAATTTTTTAGAATAAGACAAACCTTTATCTTTAAAAATAGACTTTAGATAAGCAAAATGAAAATCGGCATGATTTCTGCAATTAAATCTACCCATTAGTTCGGGATCATTTTCGTAAACATCATAGTGTTGAACATAATCAGCTAAAAGTCTCTGCTGTAAAGGTTGTTTAGAATTAAATATTGTACGATTGCCTAGTAGCCATGTTTCAATACATCGATTTTGAATGATTATCACGATTTCAAGTTGTGCGGGGATAGTAATATGTTTGGTGATAAAGTCATTAACATATTGTTCTCTTTCTTCGACAGTATCCTCATCAGCATCGAGACAGATGACTAGATAGTTATATTTGGATACTTCTTGAATTTTATCGATGGCGTTAGGAATTCCCTCATCAAGTATCGAGGGGTAGCCATTACCACTAATCAGAAAGTAATTGTTGTGATTGACTTGATCGTAAAAATCAACTCGCTTAAATTCGGGAATAAGATAAGTTAACCAGGCAGTATAAAGCTTTTTTTCGGTACTTCTTCCTTCAACTAAAAAATAAATATTCATCGATTAACTAATTCCTTGGGGAAATTCTTCTAGGACATTGATAAGATCAATAAAGGCTTTTTGTCGAGTTTTAGAAATATGAAAATCAGCCGCATTGTGTACCTGAATTACTCCTCCTTTACGAGTGACTATTTTCCAATAGGCAGGACTGATATTATTAATTATATAGGGATGATGACTGGTAATAATAAACTGTAAATCTCGATAATTAACTAATAAATCTTCTGTTAAAGTGTCCAAACAGTTAACCCCCAAACTATTTTCAAATTCATCGATTAATATAACGCTGCCATCAGGAGATAATTCGATCGTTGCTAAGAACATCAGGCTTTTTATCATTCCAGAGGAGATATTTGGGTCTAAAATCCAGACATGAGAGTTTTTTTCTTTTATTTGTATGTGAGGTGGCTCTTCAAATAAAACCATTGGAGGTGATGAAACAAACAGATCACCTAGTTTGGATGGTTCTAAAAATTCTATTTTTAAATCTTCAACTTGAGGGAAAATATCTAAAAACTTTCTCTTTATTATCTCGAACGTATCGGGATATTTTTCATAAGTGATCAGTAGTTTGTCGGAAATAGGAAGTTGACTCGATTGTAATTCAGAGAGAGAGTTATATTCGGTATATTCGTCGTTTCTAAAGATTTTATCAAATGTTGAATAATATGAGGTATTAAACTTAAGTGGATTGAAAATCATTTTGTTAAATTCCTGTCGAACAGGGAAAACATCTTCTTCTTGATTGAAAAGCTCTATACAGCTTAAATAAGATGGTAGTTTTGGTGTCTTTGAATGTTTAAACTCAATTACCTCTTGATTTCTTGCGATCAAAACATCTTGATCTTTTAAAAGAGTTTCCCTAATTATACTAACCTTATTTTCGCCGTCATTACTATTGACTTCATCTTCTTCAATCTTGATGAGAGAACGCGCTTTTTTTACCTCAAATTCACCCAACCAATGATAACGAACATTATCATTGGTTAAAAGTTCCACATCCCATTTCACCCCATTTATGGATGCACCGTTAGCGATTCTTTTTAAATTACTAATAGCCTTTAAAATCGAGGTTTTTCCTGCACCTGAGATACCAACTAATAAATTCAAATCTGGAAAAAATTTGCAAGAATCTATACTTAATCCAGAGGATAAATCTTGATAGGATAATTTCAAAAGTTTCATAATAATTTCTTTCCCTCTGCCAAAACTAAAAAGGGTGAGGATTGACTCACCCCTAGACTTTACTGAGGATCGAGTTTTAGGACTGCCATAAATGCCTCCTGGGGGACATCAACAGTTCCGATCGCTTTCATCCGTTTCTTCCCTTTTGCTTGCTTGTCTAACAGCTTTTTCTTGCGGCTAATATCACCACCATAACACTTAGCTAAGACATCCTTTCTTAAAGCAGGAATATGTTCACTAGCGATGATTTTAGAACCAATAGCTGCTTGAATGGGAACCTTAAATTGATGACGGGGAATCAATTCTTTTAACTTTTCGGTTAAAGCGCGACCAACATAATAAGCTTTATCCCGGTGAACGATCATCGCTAAAGCATCAACGGGATCACCATTGACCATAATATCTAATTTAACTAGCTCATTTTCCCGATAGCCAATTAATTGATATTCCATACTAGCGTAACCGCGCGATCGAGATTTTAATTGATCAAAAAAGTCCGTCACCACTTCCGCTAAAGGTAACTCATAAATCAAAGCGGTGCGAGTTTTAGTAAAATAACGCATATCCTTGAAAACTCCCCGACGACTTTGACATAATTCCATCAAAGCGCCTACATAGGTTTCCGGAGTAATCATTTCCACTTGGATATAAGGTTCCTCAATTTTTTCCCGTTTTTGTGGGGAAGGTAACAAACTGGGATTATCCACTTCGACAATTTCCCCATCGGTAGTAGTTACCTGATAAACTACCGAGGGAGCAGTGGTAATTAAATCTAAGTTATATTCCCTTTCTAGTCTTTCCTGGACGATTTCCATGTGTAGCAGTCCCAAGAAACCGCAACGGAAACCAAAACCCATGGCGCTAGAAGTTTCCGGTTCGTAGGATAGAGCTGCATCGTTTAATTTTAACTTTTCCAGCGCATCTTTGAGATCGGCATACTGATCAGCATCGGTGGGGAATAATCCGCAGAAAACCATCGGTTTTGCTTCTGTATAACCGGGTAAAGGCTCTTGTGCTGGTTTAGCGGTTAGAGTAATCGTATCACCCACCCGGGCATCAGCAACAGTTTTAATCGCGGCTGCCAGATAACCCACTTCTCCCGCGTGCAGTTCATTTACCTGTACCTGTTGCGGTGATAAAATTCCCAATTCATCAATAACAAATTCTTTACCAGAAGCCATAAAACGAATTTTATCGCCCTTTTTCACCCGACCATCCATAACGCGGAAATAGACAACTACCCCTCGATAAGCGTCGTAATAACTATCAAAAATTAAAGCTCGGAAGGGTTCTTCGAGGGTATCTTGGGGAGGGGGAACCAATTGGACGATCGACTCTAGAATATCATTAATACCGATCCCAGCCTTAGCCGAGGCCCGAATCGCCTCACTACAGTCTAAACCCACCACTTCCTCGATTTCCGCCGCGACTCGTTCCGGTTCGGCACTGGGTAGGTCGATTTTATTTAAAACTGGGATAATTTCGAGGTTATTTTCCAGCGCTAGGTAAACATTGGCTAAAGTTTGCGCCTCCACGCCTTGGGACGCATCCACAACTAATAAAGCTCCCTCGCACGCCGCTAGAGACCGAGAAACCTCGTAGGAAAAATCCACATGGCCGGGGGTGTCAATCAGATTGAGAACGTATTTTTGACCATCCTTAGCGGTATAATCCATCCGTGCCGCCTGTAACTTGATGGTGATACCTCGTTCCCGTTCCAAGTCCATATTATCGAGAAATTGTTCTTTCATCTCCCGTTGGGCTACGGTTCCTGTAATTTGCAGGAGGCGATCGGCGAGAGTTGATTTACCATGATCGATATGAGCGATGATGGAAAAATTGCGAATGCGAGAAACGGGAACGTCAGTCATCGTGGTTCACTGTTGGCAAAAGTCAGGGGTTTATAAAATTTTAGATTCCTTAATTCATTGTAGAGGTAAAGTCTCTAAGGCTGGAGCAAAAGCGAAAAGTAAAAGGTAAAAAAAGCTAAACTGCAAGTATAGTCAGGGTTTTGACCTTAGCTTTCCCTCTCGGCATCCACAGGAAACTATGGTCAGTTTGAGTATGGGGACAAAATCAGGCAAAGGGCAATGGCTAAGGAAAGGCTCTATGATTTGTCCAAATCGGATTACTATAGATAAACTCTTGGATGAGAATCCTCGACTGACGGGTAGAATGATAGATAGCAATCATTAATAGAGCTTATGAACGACAATGCTACACCGACTCAGCGCACGGCGGAGAAAGTTGAAATCGCTATTCACCTTGACTCGGAAGTTTTAGAACAGATTAAACACCTGACTAACGATCCTAGTCGCATCATCGAAACAGCGATTAAACAGTGGCTAAGAGGAGAGAAACAACCGGATGAGGACTTAACCCGTCATCTTCGACGCAATCCTCCCGTACCACCCAAAGGGGAATGGAATGACTAAGATTTTTCAGTCTCTAATAGGTTATTTCCCGACGGAGAGACTGAAATATTTTCTTAGGTCAACCATTGATGGTAATTGAGATTTTTTCCCCAACTAAGCTGGTCATACTAGATTCGTTGAGTATAGGCTAGATATCAGGACAGGCAAAAGGGGGAATAGATAATCAGTTTTTAATAAACGGATTTAGGATCATTTTGCTTGGGTACTTACGGGAGGAACAAAACTGATGCAGATAGAAATTGAAGGAGCCGATGCTATCAAAGTTGCTCAGGATATCCTAGATATGGAAGGGGTGCAAGGCAGCTACGAAGTTATCTCCGAAGTGCAGAAAGAGGGAACCCTTGCCACCATCGCCACTATCATCGGCATTATTAGCGGAACAATCGCCATCGCTGAGAAATTTTACCAATTAAAGCGAAAAATTGACTCTCCTGAAACCCCGAAGATCGAACGGGTGTTGATTGTGAGCAAAAACGGCGATCGCCTGCTGCTCAAAGATGCTACCCTAGAGCAGCGATCTGTTCTGAGCGTCTGGTCAATCTTTCAACCAGTCTTTGAGCATATTGAGGGGAGTTTTGTGATATGTAGTTGTAGATGGCTGATCAATAATTAACGGCTAAATTTCTGGCTTTTTGTTTAATATTTTTTATTTCCATAATAGTTTCCAAAATGACTCCTGACAGTTCACATTATAGCAAGATAGGCTCCTAGAGATGGTGTATTTTAAAACCACTAATTTTGAAAAGCGATCATCGTCTTCGCTAACGATCAGAATGTACAAAAAGGGATAGTTTCTCTCTCTAGGTTTTGATACTGTACTGTAGCGGTAGGAGACTAAGAAGCTCTAACGGTTAGAAAATCCCCTAATATTACTACCATCCCCCTCTGCTCGATTACTCCCTCCATGTCAGCCTCTCTACCTCAAGAACCGTTTAGCCCCTTGGGTAAGTTAGTCAGTGTCATCGGTTTGTTAGCGATCGCACTCTATTTCACTGGCTGGATTTACCGATGGTTCTACTTCGGCTTCTTCCAAGTGGATCTAACTACCCTCAACCTGCCCCTAGAATCCTTCTATATCGCCTCTTTCTCCCTGCTATTCAGAAGTCCTTGGGCTATCCTGAAAACCATCATAGCTATTGGAGTGGCTATCCTTGGCATGGTAATGACTTTTAAAGCGATCGCTATCCTCGGCAGATTATTCCATCAACCCTTGCAGAAAGCCGCCCAAAGACTGGGATTAACCGCCAACCAGAACTATCAACTACAATTTCTGGCTTCCTTATTAGACGAGGTGATCATAGTTCTCTGGCTGTTCCTTGTGCTGTACTTCCTTGCTAGGGGGCAAGGATACGCCGATGCCCGGAGGGATGCCCTCAACGAAACCTCTACCCTACCAGCTATCACCATCGCCATGAAGGGGGAGGATGCAGTTATCGGTCGGAAATTGGATAAGTTATTGGAAAATCCTAGCTCTGTTCGGATTTTTGGTGATCGCACCCGCTATGATGGGCTTCTCGGTAATGAACTGAATCAAAACCCGACCATCTGGCGTTTATTATCCGATGCCAACGGCCACCTATACGTTTTTCCTAGTCTCAACGCAAAAAATGCAGGAAATCGGGTTCCTCCAGTGCTAATTTTTCCAGATTCGGGAAAGGGCGATCGCCTCACTATCCTCAGTCCCGCCAAAAGCTTCTAGTCCGGGAAAGTTTGCTAGAATTATCGGAAAATCTGCCAAAAGTTGGAGCTATATGGGTCGGTACATCATCCCTTATCTTTCCTTAGCCATAATGGGAACTTTGATGCTTTGTCCTTTGGGGAGCAGGAATAGCTTTCTGCCTCAAAAAGCGATCGCCCAGACAAGACAGCAAGCCAATACCAACCGTTCGGCGTGGCAGGTTGCGCTACCCCAACAGGCAACAGTACGGCGGAAAAAGGTAAGTTCGCTGACGGGGAAATTGGTGAAGTTCGATCCGAAAACTTTGACAGTGACAGCCGGGGGAGATTCCGAAAACATTTCCTTAACTGAAGTTAAATCGGTGGAATTTACCCTACAGGACGAAATTTGGGTAACACTCCCCAACGGTGCGAGAGGCAAGGTTAGACCTATTCGAGGCTTAACTATCCCAATAGAAAATGTACCTGCTTCAAGTTTTAAAATAGGCCGCACTAACGATTCAGTAATTCTTAACTTGACTCAAGTTCTGAACGATCAAGAATTTGGTAAGCTGACCAGTGACCCCAATAAAATCTATGTGCTGAAAACGATAGAAATGACCTCACCAAACAAGATGACCATTTACCTACGCGCCTACGGTTCCCAAGTATGACCTAAAATCTATGCTTAAGCTGACCCGATTGATAACTAGCTTTCTCTTAGCTATCACCATTCCTTTAGCAGTAGCAAAAAGTCATTCTTTGACTGTTTCTCCCAGAGTAAATTCTTCTCCTTCCCTTCTTTTAGGAGAATGGTTGATAGCTCAGAGACAAAAGCGAGTCGCCTTGGTAATCGGCAACGGGGCTTACCCGGAAGATCCCCTAGCCAATCCCGTCAACGATGCCACGGATGTAGCCAACGCCTTGAAAGAGATTGGCTTTGAGGTGACGCTGCTTAAGAATGCCGACAGGAGAAAAATAGATGAGGCGGTAGAAGCCTTCAATAAGCAGTTGCGTCAGGGGGACATAGGTATATTTTACTATGCGGGGCATGGGGTACAGGTGGGGGGAGAAAACTACGTCATCCCCATTGATGCCAAACTAGCTAGGGAGGCTGATGTCGGATATGATGCAATTCCCCTCGGCAAGATTATTAATGCGATCGAAGATACGGATGCAAAAGTCAAAATCGTCATCCTTGATGCCTGTCGGGATAACCCATTCTATCGTCGTTGGCGCTCTAGCGGCAGAAGTTTGGCTTCCCGAGGACTGGCAGGGATTAATAGCTCTGGGCGAGGTACTCTCATCGCTTTTTCCACAGCACCGGGTCAGATAGCAGCGGACTCTCTAGCAGGAAAAGGGAGAAATTCCCCCTACACCGCCCACCTGTTGAAATACCTAAAATCCCCCCTAGAAATAGGACAGATGTTCAGGAGAGTTAGGGAAGATGTTTTACAGGCAACTAACAATCAGCAGATTCCTTGGGTATCCGAAGCTCTTGTGGGAGATGTATTTTTAAATCCCCAACCGATTGCCGCCTCTTCACCTTCTCCCCCAAAACCTACGCCTCAAGTTACCCCGTCCCGTCCTACGCCTCAAGTTACTCTTCCCCCAACCAAACCAACTCCTCCAGTCACAACAACCCCCCGCCCCGCTCCCCAACCTTCTCCAAGCTCAGAAATTGCCTTGGTATCCTCTAGGGGGATAAACTATACTAAGCTTCGTGATCTCCTTGCCCAAGGCAAATGGAAAGAAGCCGATCAGGAAACTGGCGATCTGCTTTTAAGGGTCAGCAATAGGAAAAAGGAGGGTTGGCTAAGAAATGAAGATGTCAAAAATCTGTCCTGTGAAGACTTGAGAACGATGGATAAGCTTTGGGTTGCCTACAGTAACGGCAAATTCGGCTTCAGTGTCCAAAGACAAATCTACAGAAGTTTGGGAGGAACTGAAGAGTTAAATAGCAATATCTATCAAAAATTCGGAGATAGAGTAGGGTGGCGAGTGAATGGGAGTTGGATATACTACAATAATGCTACTTTTGATCAAAAAGCCCAAAGCGGACATCTGCCCACACCAGTGGACGTGGGATTTCCTTATTTTGAAAGAGGTTTGGGACATTCGGAGATTTGGGTACTTTTTGGGGTTCTTTCTTCCGAGTGTCCCTTGTGAACTGTAACACATAGGGTTACAAGATTTTGTGAACAATTATTAACAGGTAATTTTCCACGAAGCCATGCGGGTTCGTGGTTTTCGATACCTGTCACCGAGGGGTCAGCCACTCGCCCGATGTTTTTGTAGTATGGTTCCTACTAGAAAGTTATGGGTGAGAAAATCTTTGTGTTCTTTGTGCCTTTGTGGTTCTTTCTTGCGCTTTTTGGTAATCTTCACTGCTGCCATTAATTTACTCCCCCAATGGTCTTGGATTATCGTTAATCTTGTGGATTTTCAATGTTTCGGGCAGCATGAAGTACCGCAATAACATCGATTTGCTCAGGCTTGATATAATAAATTATGCGATAAGAACCCTCGATAACTTCTCGGATCTGCTCAGTTTCAAACTCCGGAACAAGACGACCCGAAAAGGGAAAATTAGCAATCTGTTCTGAGCGTCTGGTCAATCTTTCCACCAGTCTTTGAGCATATTGAGGGGAGTTTTGTGATATGTAGTTGTAGATGGATGATAAATGATTAACGGCGGTTTCTGTCCAGAAAACTTTCATGGCTCTAGCTTGAACTTAGTGCGTACTTCTGCCACAGAAATAACCTTTTCCGCCTCACTATCGGCTAATCCTGCTTCAATTGCCTGTCTCACATAAATCTCATACATCAAATCATCCCATGTAGAATTATCCGGCAATTTATCGATTAAATTTCTGGCTTTTTGTTTAATGTTTTTTATTTCCATGATGGTTTCCAAAATGACTCCTGACAGTTTACATTATAGCAAGATAGGCTCCTAGAGATGGTGTATTCTAAAACCACCGCTAACGCTCAGAATATCCAAAAAGGCTTTTCCCTCTCGATGTCCTCAACGAAACCTCAACCCGTGATTGGTGTTATTTGGTGGATAAATGCTGTATATTTACTCTCGTCGCCGCTTAATTCACACGCAGCAGCGCAGAAACTTGCTCAACATTCATTGCTGTATGTAACAATACAGGAGGAGTTTATCTCAGGAGTTCCACGGTGATTAGAGAGCTAGACCGTATTACTGTTAATCCACAAATATGTCTTGGACAGCCAACGATTCGAGGAATGCGTATCACTGTAGGATTTGTTTTGAAACTGTTGGCTAGTCAGTTATCTATTCAGGAAATCTTAGAGGCTTATCCAGAGTTGGAGGAGGAAGATATTCGCCAGGCTCTTAATTATGCAGCTTGGGCTGTATCCGATTATATCGTTAGCTTCACTTCAGCAGCCGTAACGCACCGCTAACTTTAATGATGGTGGGTGATATAATTTAAAATTCTGAGGTAAATCATGCAACTAAAACTAACAAAAATATTCCAGAAAGTTCCCGAAGGCTATATTGGTTTTGTCGAAGAATTGCCAGGAGCTAATACTCAAGGAGAGACTCTAGAAGAAACTAGAAGCAATTTAGAAGAAGCAATTGAGCTAGTTTTAGAAGCTAATCGTATATTAGCTGAAGAGCAACTGCAAGGACAAGAAGTGATTCGAGAGTCTGTTACTTTCTGGGCTGCATGAAACGCATAAACTTAATTCGTCATTTAGAAGCTTATGGCTGTGAATTCTTAAGAGAAGGCGGCAATCATACGATTTATGTAAATCGTGTCAATCAGAAATCTTCAGCCATTCCGCGCCATCGTGAAATCAATGAATTCTTGACGCGGAAAATTTGTCGAGATTTACAAATACCAGAACCATGAGTGCGACTCCTGTTAAGCTGCTGTAGAGTGTAGGGTGCGTGTTTGCGGCTACTAATTTGGATAATAAAATAAAACTAACAATCCGCCGTAATGACTCCTGACAGTTTACATTATCAACTATTCATTATTAATTAAAAAGGCGATCGCAAAATTACGCCTTCTTAAAAAAGAGATTAAACACCTTCAGCAAAACCCAAAGGTTGAAACTGAGTATAATTGATAATTTTAACCGTTTCCCCCGACTGCTTAATCACAAACAAACCGCGCCGATAAGCATAGACATCTATCCCCTGATCAATTTCAATGCCTGCCACTGCCCCATAAACCCGAAACTCTCGAAATTGGGGGAAAGCAACCTTAAATCGCTGTAATCGGCTGACAAAATCATCTAC